>NZ_JALBHA010000430.1:0-5667 GCF_023006445.1 Bradyrhizobium sp. SHOUNA76 | reverse complement strand
CCTCCCCCAGCCCGGCGACACCGCCGCCGGCCGCGGCCGCAACGCCCGCTCCGGTGCAGACCGCCGATCCCTTTGGCCTCGAGACCACGCTGGAGTCCAGGAAGGTCGTGATGGTCAAGGGCACTGCCAATTGGGATTCGGCCTTCGACACGCTGGTCGACGCCTTCAAGGCGCTGAACACGCTCCTGGACAAGCAGGGCATCAAGCACGCCGGCAATTCGATGATCGTTTACACCTCGACCGACGACACCGGCTTCACCTTCCTTGCCGAGATCCCGGTCGATCAGGATCCGCAGAAACTGCCCAAGGACATGAGCATCGGCAAATCGCCGGAAGGCAAGGCACTGAAATTCGTCCATCGCGGTTCCTACGACAACATGGACAACACCTATGAGGCGATCACCAATCACCTCGACGACAAGAGACTGGAAGCCAAGGACACCTTCATCGAGGAATACCTCACCGATCCCCTGAAGACCGCTGAGGACAAGCTCGTGATCAACGTTTTCGTGCCGCTGAAGTGAGAATGATGAAAAAGCCTGTCGTCCTCGTTACTTCCCTCGCCACCGTTGTCGCCACGCTGTTGGCAGCGCCTGCGCTCGCCGATGATTTCCCGTCCGCCATTTCGGTGAGCGGCGAGGCCCATGTTTCCGTAGCGCCGGATCTCGCGCAGATCGATGCCGGCGTTGCCAATGACGCCAAGACGGCGAAGGAAGCGTCCGATGCCAACAACGGGGCCATGGGCAAGGTGCTGCTGGCGCTGAAGGGCGCCGGCATTGCGGAGAAGGACTACCAGACCTCGCGTCTGTCGCTGCAGCCGCAATACGGCCAGAACAAATCTACCGGCGCATCCCCGGTGGTCGGCTTCCGCGCCTCCAACCGCGTCACCGTCAAAATTCGCGACGTGACCAAGGTCGCCGGCATCATCGACACGCTGGTCGGCGCCGGCGCCAACGACATCGGCAATATTTCATTCGAGGTGACGCAGGCATCGAAGCTGCTCGACGATGCCCGCGAGCAGGCGGTCGCCGATGCGCGGCGCAAGGCCGAAGTTTACGCCAGGGCCACCGGTGCCACGCTGGGTGCGCCGCTCAGTGTCACTGAAGGCGGTGGCCCGGTGCCGTTGTTCAAAGGCCGCATGGCGGCGCCGATGGCGGCAGCGCCGCAGGCGGCGGTCGCGCCGGGCGAGGAAACGCTGTCGGTGACGGTGAATGTGAGCTGGGCGATCAAGTCCAAAGAGCAATAGGTCTCGTGTCCCGGACGCGCTGCGGCACGCAGTGACACTGCGCAGAGCCGGGACCCAGGAAGCGGCACCGTACAATCCAGCGACGTGGGCCCCGGCTCAGCGGCGCATCACACCGGACGATGCTTCGCATCGCCGGGAGTGCTGCGCCGCGTCCGGGGCACGAGCGGTGTGTGCAGAGTGCGAGACCTAAATCTCCACCACCTGCCCCGGCTTCATCGCCACGAACCGCTCCTGCGGAAGTTTCGCCGCATCCAGCGCCTCGACCAGCGCCTTGGCGGGCGCGTCGATGGCCTCGTCCGTCAGTTGGAACGTGCCGTGATGATGCCCGAGCGCGGCCTCGGCGCCGCAATCAGCCAGCGCCTTCACCGCATCCTCCGGATTCATGTGCTGGTCGCGCATGAACCAGCGCGGCTCGTAGGCGCCGATCGGGAGGATCGCCAGGCGCAGCGGGCCGTGCTTCTCGGCGACGCGACGAAAATGCGTGCCGTCGCCATAGCCGGAATCGCAGACGACGTAGATCTTCCCCGCAGGCGTCTCCAACACAAAGCTCGCCCACAGCGCCTTGTTGCGATCGAACATGCCGCGCGCCGTCCAGTGCCGCGTCGGAACCAGATGCACGGCGATGCCGCCGCCGAACTCGACGCGGTCGTGCCAGTCGAAGGCTTCCACCTTGATCGTGGGATCCCAGCTGCGCATCGTCACGTCGTTGCCGAGCGGGGTGACCACGCGCGGACCAAAGTTCTTCGCGAGGCGCGACAAGGTCGCGATGTCGAGATGGTCGTAATGGCCGTGCGAGACCAGCACGACATCGATCTTGGGCAGCTTCTCGAAGGCGATGCCGGGATCGTTGTGCCGCTTCGGCCCGGCCCAGGCGACCGGCGAGACCCGCTCCGACCAGACGGGATCGACCAGAATATTGAGGCCGCCGGTCTGGATCAGCCAGCTGGCGTGGCCGACGAAGGAGAGCCGCACGTTGTCGCCGTCGACGCGCGCCGGCGGGGTATCGGCGTGGGGGCTGGGGGCCCAGTCGGGCCATGTGGCGCGCTGTCCCCGGCCGCCCAATTGCCAACGTAGCACCTCGCCGAGCGATCTCGGCGGCGCCCCGTCGGGATCGAAGAAGGTCAAGCCGTCGAAATGGTCGGAGACCGGGCCGTCGTAGGTTTTCATGCGGGACATCCAAAGGGAGGGCACGCCGACCAGCGCGCCGGCCCCGGCGAGCAGTCCAAACAGGCGGCGGCGGGTGATCGGCACGGCGGGCTTCAGCGATGGTAACGGAGGCGGGTCATTCTCTCTAATATGGGCGGTCCCCTAGGAAAAGGAACCGGGCGCCGAAACAACCCTGTTTTCAGAGCCTTGCCCTGGCAAAGGCACCCCGACACCCTAACTTTCCTTGACTTTTGGGCGTGAGCGGCGTTTAACCCCGCCACTTTCTCGGAAAGGCTTTCTTTTCGACCCGCCGACTGGCCCTGGAGGCCGGAGGTCAACGCCCGACAGCGCTGTGCGCCCTCGGGCGTAAAGGTGTTTGGAAGATCGCCATTCTGGCGAGCAGGATAAGGAACAATCGCATTGTTCGACAATCTGTCGGAACGGCTTGGCGGCATTCTCGATCGTCTGACGGGGCGCGGTGCGCTGACCGAAAAGGACGTCGATGCCGCTATGCGCGAGGTACGCCGCGCGCTGCTGGAGGCCGACGTCGCGCTGGAAGTGGTGCGCAGCTTCACCGAGCGCGTCCGCGAGCAGGCGATCGGCGCCACCGTCGTCAAGTCGGTGACCCCCGGCCAGATGGTGGTCAAGATCGTCCATGACGAGCTGATCAACACGCTCGGCGCCGAAAGCCAGACCATCGACGTCAATTCCGTGCCGCCGGTGCCGATCATGATGGTCGGCCTGCAAGGCTCCGGTAAGACCACCACCACCGCCAAGCTCGCCCGCCGCCTGGTCCAGCGCGACAAGCGCAAGGTGCTGATGGCCTCGCTCGACGTCTACCGTCCGGCGGCGATGGAGCAGCTGGCCGTGCTCGGCCGCGATCTCGATATTCCGACTTTGCCGATCGTCGCGGGCCAGCAGCCGCCGCAGATTGCGAAGCGCGCGCTGGAAGCCGGCAAGCTCGGCGGCTACGACATCGTGCTGCTCGACACCGCCGGCCGCACCACGCTCGACGAAGAGATGATGGCGGAAGCAGCCGCGATCAAAGCTGCCGCCAATCCGCATGAAGTGCTGCTGGTCGCCGACAGCCTCACCGGTCAGGACGCGGTGAACCTCGCGCGCGCGTTCGATCAGCGCGTCGGCCTCACCGGTATCGTTCTCACACGTGTGGACGGCGATGGCCGCGGCGGCGCCGCGCTGTCGATGCGCGCGGTCACCGGCAAGCCGATCAAGCTGATCGGCACCGGCGAAAAGACCGATGCGCTGGAAGATTTCCATCCCGACCGTATCGCCGGCCGCATCCTCGGCATGGGCGACGTGGTCTCGCTGGTTGAACGTGCCGCCGCCAACATCGACGCCGAAAAGGCCGCACGCACTGCCGAGCGTATGCGCAAGGGTCAGTTCGACCTCAACGACATGCGCGAGCAGCTCACGCAGATGGCGAGCATGGGCGGCATCAGCGGCCTGATGGGCATGATGCCCGGCATCTCCAAGATGAAGAACCAGATCGCCGCTGCCGGCATCGACGACAAGATCTTGAAGCGCCAGGTCGCGGTGATCGATTCCATGACGCGCGACGAGCGCCGTCATCCCGACCTGCTCAAGGCCAGCCGCAAGAAGCGTATCGCCGCAGGCTCCGGCCAGAGCGTCGAGCAGGTCAACAAGCTGCTCAAGATGCACCGGAACATGGCCGACGTGATGAAGGCGATGGGCTCGGGCAAGCGCGGCCCGCTCGCCGGCATCGCCCAGGCGATGGGCTTTGGCGGCGGCATGAAGCCTCCTTCGCCGGAAGAGATGAAGGCGATGCAGGAGAAGATGCAGGCCGGCGGTGGACAAGGTCTGCCCAGCCTGCCGAAGGATCTGCCGCCCGGTCTTCGCTCGGGCCTGCCGAATTTGCCGGGGCTTACAGGCCTCAGCGGCAAGCCGACCCTTCCGGGGCTCGGCGGATTTCCCGGCAAGAAGAAATGAGGAATTCGTCGCGAGGGACCGCACGGTCTCGCGCGGCGCGAAAATACCAATCAACCGAACAAACGTACTTTGAAGGAGAACTAGATGTCCGTCGTTATCCGCCTCGCCCGCGCAGGCACCAAGAAGCGCCCCGTCTATCACGTCGTCGTCGCCGACTCGCGCTTTCCCCGCGATGGCCGCTTCATCGAGCGTCTCGGCCATTTCAACCCGCTGCTGCCGAAGGACAACGAGACTCGCCTCAAGCTCGACATGGACAAGGTGAAGGCCTGGCTCGCCAAGGGCGCGCAGCCGTCGGACCGCGTGGCCCGTTTCCTCGACGCCGCCGGCGTCAAGAAGCGCGAAGCCCGCAACAACCCCGAGAAGGCCGTGCCGCGCAAGGAGCGCAAGGCGCAGGCCGAAGCCGCCGCGAAGGGCTAAGGGCAGGCTATGTCGGCGCTGGTCTGCGTCGCGCGGATCGGCGCCGCGCATGGGGTGCGTGGTGCGGTCAAACTGTGGACCTTCACCGAAGATCCCTTTGCCGTCAGGCGCTACGGTCCGCTGCTGTCCAAGGACAGCAAGCGTCAGTTCGAGGTCGCAACGGCGCGCGAGGCCAAAGATCATCTGGTCGCGACGTTCAAGGGCGTCACGAGCCGCGATGAGGCCGAGCGCCTCAACGGCATCGAGCTCTATGTCGCGCGCGACAAGCTGCCTGCGACCGACGCGGACGAATATTACCACACCGATTTGATCGGGCTCGCCGCCGTCACCACCGACGGCGATGCGCTCGGCCGCGTGCTCGCGATCCACAATTTCGGCGCCGGCGACATCATCGAGATCGCGCCTCCCAAGGGCACGACGATGCTGCTGCCATTCACGAACGCGGTGGTGCCGGAGGTCGATCTCGCCGGCGGTCGCGTGGTGATCGCGCTGCCGCAGGAGGTCGAGGGGGAGGATCGAGGCGAAGCTCACTCCCCGAGTCGTCCCGGCCTAGCGCGCAAAGCGCACGGGGGCGGGGACCCATAACCACGGGCCGAAATTTTTCGCTAAGCTGTTTGCTCCAGCCATCGCCAAACTGGCAGTGGTGGTTATGGGTCCCGGGCTCGCGCTTCGCGCGCCCCGGGACGACAACGACTGAGATCGAATGACCAATCCCTCACCCTGGCGCGCGACGGTGCTGACGCTGTTTCCGGAGATGTTTCCGGGGCCGCTCGGCGTGAGCCTGGCCGGCCGGGCGCTGACCTCAGGGCTTTGGGAGATCGAGGCGCGGGACATCCGGGCTTCCGCCACCGACCGCCACCGCAGCGTCGACGACACTCCGGCCGGCGGCG
>NZ_JALBHA010000042.1:0-25850 GCF_023006445.1 Bradyrhizobium sp. SHOUNA76 | reverse complement strand
GCCAGGGTGCGATAGCCCGACGGCGCCTTGGCGGCGAGCTCGGTGAAGGCAGCCTCCGCCTCCGCGTGCTTGTCCTGCTCGGACAGCTCGGCGGCCTTCTCGAAGGCGGCGCCGGCCTCGGCGGCCTTCCTGGCCTCCAGGTACTTATAACCCTGCCAGCCGGCGGCGGCGGCCACGACCAGCACCATCAGGGCGATGAAGACAATCGAATACTTGTCCCACAGCTTCTTGAACTGTTCGCGACGTACTTCCTCATCAACTTCGTCAAATAATTCAGACACTTATGCTAATCCCATGCCCATCCGGGTGCGCGCGCCGAAGCGTCCGCGTCAGGAATCCCGTCCCCGCGTGGCGGCGAGGTACCCTAACGATATGGCGCTGGCAAGGCAAAGCGAGCCCGATCAAGGCGTTAACCTCCCGGGAGAGCCCGGGGGCGCCTGCCCGGTTCAGGCTTCCAGGAGCTCCCGCAGCTGCCGTTTCAGCACCTTGCCGTTGGCGTTGCGCGGCAGCGGGTCCGCCGTGATCGCCATGGTCTCGGGAACCTTGTAGTCGGACAGGCGCTCCGCGCACCAGGCACGCAGTGCCTCGCCGGCGACGGGCGCGCGCGTCACCACCACGGCGTGAACGCGCTCGCCCAGCACCGGGCAGGCCTTGGCGATGATCGCGCTCTCGACCACGGCGGGGTGGCTGGCCAACACGGATTCCACCTCGGCCGAATAGATTTTCAGGCCGCCGCGATTGATCATGTCCTTCTGCCGGTCGAACACGCGGACGAACCCTTCCGCATCGACCGAGCCGAGATCACCGGAGTGCCAGAAGCCGGCGGTAAAGCTCTCGGCGGTCGCCTTCGGATTATTCCAATAGCCCTTGATGACGGAGGCGCTCTGGATCCAGAGCTCACCGATCTCGCCGCGAGGCAGCTCGTGCCCGTCCGGATCCACCGCCACGATGCGCGCGCCAGGGCACGGCAGGCCGACGCTGTCGATATGGCTCTCGGTCAGCTCGCCCGGCATGATCGTCGAGGGTGACGTCGTCTCGGTCGCGCCATAGCAGTTCATCAGCTTCAGGCCGGGGATCTTCGCCTTGAGCTTCTCGATGGTCGCGACCGGCATCGGCGCGCCGCCAAAACCGCCGACGCGCCAGCTCGACAGATCGTAGCTGTCGAAGTCAGGCTGAAGCAGACAGAGATTGTACATCGCCGGCACCATCACCGTGTAGGTGACGCGCTCGCGCGCGGCGAGCTTGAGGTAATCGGCCGCCTTGAACTCGGGCATGATGATCAGCGCGCCAAAGCTGCGGATCATGGTCGTGATGTTGGCGACGACACCGGTGACATGGCCGAGCGGCACGGCCGCGATCGAGCGGTCGGCCGCCGTCAATTGCAGGCAGGACACGAACACCATCGAGGAATGGACGATGTTGCAATGGGCGAGCATCGCGCCCTTCGGCTTGCCTGTTGTCCCCGAGGTGTAGAGGATCATCGCGGTATCCTCTTCGCTCACCTCGACCGGCGCCAAGGCTGGCGGGTTGTCGGCGAGCGCGGCGAAACGCGAGCGAGCCGGATCGTCGTCGATCGCGATGCGGTGGACCAGCTCGGGCACGTCCTGCGTACCGGGCAGCCGCTCGGCCAGCGCAGCTTCGTGGATCAGGATCCTGGCGCCGCAATCGGCGAGGACATAGGCGATTTCCGGCTTCTGCTGGCGCGTGCTGAGCAGCACGGTCACCAGCCCCTCATGCGCGGCGGCGAACAGGAGCAGCGGAAATTCGATGCGGTTGCCGAGCAGGATGGCGACACGATCGCCCCGCCGTAATCCCAGCTTGCGAAACCCCGCCGCGATCCGCCTCGCCTGCTCCACCACCTGCCGCCAGCTCAGCCGGACATCGCCTGCGATCAACGCCTCGCCATCGCCGTTGTGGGCGCAGGCGTCCGCAATCATCGCCCACAGGTTCGCCGGCCGGTCGCAAAAGGCCGGCACCATCCGATCGCCAAAGCGCGCCTCGAGCCGCATCGGCGGAATCTGAGATTGCGACCAGTCCATCGGAACGTCCTCGGCTTGTCGTTTTGTCACCTTCCGCGCACGGATAGCCGGATCACGTCTTGTGCTGACCGGCTAAACGCCGATGACGGGAACGCCGATCACGACCGGATGGAACGCGAAGGCCAGCGCGAGATAGGCGACGACGCCGACCGCGACCGCGATCAGATCGTTGCTGACGCCGCCGACTGGAATCGGCGGGCCGCCGGCGTCGGTGCGATGCTTCAGCGAGATGCGATCATACACCGCCCAGCCCAGGAACGAGCCGAACAGGATGATTGAGCCGAGATCGCCATTGGCGAGCAGATGCGCCGCCGCCCACAGCTTGATGCCGGCCAACATCGGATGTTTCAGCGTCGCATAGATGCGGCCGCGCAAATAAGAGGCGACCACCAGGATGACCGCGGGCAGCATCAGCGCGAACGTGATGTGCTTCATCGCCTTCGGCGGATACCAGACATCGATCCAGCCGGAGCTGCGGTAATGGGCGAAGCCCCAGATGATCAGCGCGAGCCCCGCGAACGAGACCAGGGTGTAGAGGATCTTGTAGGTCCCCTCGCCCAGCCTCGCGATGGCCTGCGCGCGCGCCTCACGCTTCGTCGTGAAAGTATGGGCCGCGAAGAACAGCACCAGCCCCAGGATCATCACCACCAGACCCATGACATCCCCTTGCGTCAGACCGTACTCCATCAGCTATCATCTTCACCCCGCGAAACGCAATGCATCAGTCCTTCTCGGCCAGCTTTCCGCTTCGCGCTTCGATCCAGTCTCGTCCCATCGAGATGCTCAACTTCACCAGAGGCGCGGCAATTGTGGAGAAGAGCAGCTTGATCAGATACTGGCCAATGATTGTCGGCATGACGACGCCGGTACCGTAGAACGCGATCGACACAAATATGACGGTGTCCAGCAGCTGAGCCAACATCAGGCTGAGCCATGCCGACAGCACCACCGACCTCTTGCCGAACGCCGTCTGGCGCAATCGGAGGAAGAACGACAGGTCGAAGTGCTGGCTCACCATGTAGGCGATCCAGCCTCCGATCCAGATTCGAACGGACGAGCTGACGACCGTTTCGAAATCCTGCTGGTGGTGCCAGCCTGGAGCTGGCGGGAGATAGGCGGCAAACTCGAAATAGACGGCAGACAAGGCCATGCTGAGCAAGCCCAGATTGATCACCCGCCTGGAATACTCCCTGCCGAACAGCTCAGCGATCGTGTCGACAATGATGAATGTCAGCAGATAGCTGAAGACCGTCGCACTGGCGTCCAGGCCAAAAGGCAGCGCGAACAGTTTCGAGCCGGCGACCGTGCTGGTGATCAGCAGCGACGAATGGAGTGTGAGCAGAAAGAGGAAATAACTGGTCCTGGCGTCCATCGACTCATGGCCCCGGGCAATCTGGCGTTGAAAGGTCAAAGCTACGGGCCCGGACCCCGAAAGACAACTTCTTGTTGAATTCGGCGTCCGGCGGAATATGATCTCGACATTGCAGATAGATCGGACGGTTTATTATGGCCGACAAAATCAGTTTTGATCCGAGAATACTGGATTTTCTTCGAGCCTCCCATGGCCGTTCGCAGGAGGCGATCATCGTCGAATTCCTGCAAACCGCAATCGCGATCAGCCCGGCGGCCGATGCGGGATCAGTCCTGATCGACCACCCCAAAATGGAGAGGCTGGTCCTCTTCAACGAGGACGACTTCCTGTTCGACAAGGAATTGCTGGATCCTCAAGCGCGGGCCCGCTTCCCACCGACGTTGGGCTACCGCGGCACCATCGCCGGCAATTGCTTCCGCACGGGCACGCCGACCGTCTTTTCACGCGCGCAAGGCGGCGAGTTCTACGGCGACAGCCCCATCCAGAACATGGTCTGCTTTCCGATCAAACTAGGAAAAGGCCGCGAACCGTTTGGGGTCGCTTGCTTCCATAACAATATCCAGGAAAAGGTGTTCTCCTCGGAGGATATGCGCGTTCTGGAAGCCTATACCGACATTCTTGCGCTGGCCCTGCATACGCCGCACCCGGAGCTCCAGCTCGATCGTAACGTCTTCATCGTGCATGGACGGGACGAACGGAGTCGGCAGAAACTGGAATCGATCTTGCGTGACAACAGGGTCAATCCGAAGGTGCTGCTGCGAGAAGACAAGAATGCAGCGACGATCCTGTCGGCGCTGGAGGAACTGATCCGAACGTGCAAGGCAGGCTTCATCCTTGCCACGCCCGACGACGTGGGACGCTTGGGAAAAGCCAACGATGAACTCACGGCGCGCGCGCGCGAGAATGTCATCTTCGAGATGGGGCTACTCTTTGCGAAATTCCGCGCGTTCGACCGAGTGGCCATCCTGCTGAAGAAACCACTGAAGCTGCCATCGGATCTCCACGGGGTCACCTATGAGGAGTTCGATCAGATCGAAGACATCGAAGCCACGATCGTGCGCAAGCTAAGCAACTGGAAATTGCTGAACTGAGAAGGCACCTCTCACGGCGATCGAACCGCTCGGGCTGAACGCGAGAGCGGGTCAGTTCGGGGATTGCCGGTTGTCGACATAGCGGATCGCGATTGGCCGGCCCGCCAGCGCGCCGGCAAGGCCGCTGGTGAACTTCAGCGGCAGACATGCGTTCAACGACGCGTTGATGGCGTCGAGATAGCTCGTGCGGATCTCGGAGGGCACGCCCGCGGTCGCGTATGTGAGGCGCGGCGGGCCGATCAGGCCACCCGCCTTGTTGAAGCTGAAGCGCACCGACATCTGCATGCCCGCGCGAGCCTTGTCAGATGGCGGCGACCAGCAGCTGCGCAGCTCGGCGAAGAGATCGCCGATCGTGTCGAGATCGTGACCTGGCTTGCGGTATTTGGCGCGGTCGGCATCGGGCGGCACGCTCTCGATCGTAAGCTGGAGGTTTTGGCCGTAGGGATAGTCGATCTCGGGAATGCAGGGGCCGGGCTCGAGCGGACTGCAATAGGACGGCGTGCAGGGCCGGCCGTCGAGCACGCTGCACGGCTCGTGCGAGAATGGGATCGGATTGATCTGGCGGGATCGCGTGTCGGCGGCAACCGTCGAAATCGCCAGCAGGAGGAAAACAAGGATGCCGCGCCACATGATGCGAGCCCGCAATGCCACCGAGGGAAAGGTGGCATTGTTGGTGAACGCGTCAAGCCCGCACGCGTTCACATGCTCGCGCTCGACCAGTCCGAGCGCGCCCTACCCCTTCTTCTTGACGTCCTTGACGTTGGTGAACTCGATGCCCTCGGCGCGCTCCTTGGTGTAGCCGAGATAGAACTCGTTCCTCGCCAGATACACGGGATCGCCGTCGACGTCGTCGGCGATGCTGGACGTGTTGGCTGCGAGGAAGGTATCGAGCTTCTTGCGGTCCTCCGAGGAGACCCAGCGCGCCAGCTGGAATTCGCTGACCTCGAACTCGACCGGCAGCGAATATTCCGCCTCCAGCCGCGCCTTCAGCACGTCGAGCTGCAGCGCGCCGACCACCCCGACCAGCGCCGGCGCACCGTCGCGCGGACGGAACACCTGCACCACACCCTCCTCCGACATCTGCTGCAGCGCTTCCTTCAGCTTCTTCGCCTTCATCGCGTCGGTGAGGCGCACGCGGCGGACGATTTCCGGCGCGAAGCTCGGCACGCCGACGAAGTTGAAATCCTCGCCCTCGGTCAGCGTGTCGCCGATGCGCAGCGTGCCGTGATTGGGAATGCCGACGACGTCGCCGGCAAAGGCCTCGTCCGCGACCGAGCGGTCCTGCGCGAAGAAGAATTGCGGGCTCGACAGCGGCATGCTCTTGCCGGTGCGCACGAGCTTGGCCTTCATGCCGCGGCTGAGCTTGCCCGAGCAGAGGCGCGCGAAGGCGATGCGGTCGCGATGGTTCGGATCCATGTTCGCCTGGATCTTGAACACGAAGGCGCTCATGCGCGGATCGGTCGCCTCGACCTTGCGCTGGTCGCTGTCCTGCGCGCGCGGCTCGGGCGCGAACTTGCCGAGTCCTTCCAGGAGGTCGCCGACGCCGAAATTGCGCAGCGCGCTGCCGAAATAGACCGGCGTCAGATGGCCTTCGCGGAACGCGTCGAGCTCGAACGGTTTTGACGCCTCGGTGACGAGTTCGAGCTCGTCCTTGACCGCGGATGCGTCGAGATTGGCGTTGAGCTTGGCAAGCTCCGCGATCTCGATCTGCTGCGCCGCGCCGGTCTTGGCGCCGCCGCCTTCGAGCAGACGCACGCCGCCATTGATGACGTCATAGGTGCCGAGAAAGTCGCGGCCGCGGCCGACCGGCCAGGTCATCGGCGTGGTGTCGAGCGCCAGCGTCTTCTCGATCTCGTCGAGCAGCTCGAACACGTCCCGGCTTTCGCGGTCCATCTTGTTGATGAAGGTGATGATCGGAATATCCCGAAGACGACACACCTCGAACAGCTTTCGGGTGCGCGCTTCGATACCCTTGGCGGCGTCGATCACCATCACGGCGGAATCGACCGCCGTGAGCGTGCGATAGGTGTCTTCCGAAAAGTCCTCGTGGCCCGGCGTGTCCAAGAGATTGAACACGAGCCCCTCGAACTCGAAGGTCATCACCGAGGTCACGACCGAGATACCGCGCTCGCGCTCGATCTTCATCCAGTCCGACCGCGTGTTGCGCCGCTCGCCCTTGGCCTTGACCTGGCCGGCGAGATTGATGGCGCCGCCGAACAGCAGCAGCTTCTCGGTCAGCGTGGTCTTGCCGGCGTCCGGATGCGAGATGATCGCAAAGGTGCGCCGCCGCGCCACTTCAGCGGCAAGCGGGGAACGGGCCGGCGATTCGGCGGTGGTGGTGGCGATGTCGGACATGGCGGGAGCGTGTGGCAGGGAAACTGGGCCTGATCAAGCCTCATTTGGTCATTGCGGAGCCCCCCGGCCAGCCCCATATGGGCCGTGGGAGGGACGGCCCTCCTGCTCATCAGCCTATAGCCGCGGGGACGACCCTGCCTTGAACGGAGGGTCGTCATGGCCTGGAGCATCCTGTTCGTCGCCGGTCTTCTCGAGATTATCTGGGCGATCGGCCTGAAATATACCGAAGGCTTTACCAGGCTTGTTCCGTCCGTCGTCACGCTCGCGGCCATGGCCGGCAGCGTCATCCTGCTCGGACTTGCTCTCAAGTCGCTCCCCGTCGGAACCGCCTATGCTGTCTGGACCGGCATTGGCGCCGTCGGCACCGCGACGCTGGGCATCGTCCTGCTCGGCGAACCGGTCACGGCCCTCCGCCTTGCCAGCATCGCCCTGATCGTCGCCGGGATTGTCGGGCTGAAGCTCGTTACTTGACGAAGATCTTGACCGCCCACCAGGTCAGCGCCGCGACGATGGCCGAGGCGGGGATCGTGATCACCCAGGCGTAGACGATCGAGCTTGCGACGTTCCAGCGGACCGCCGAGACGCGGCGGGCGGCGCCGACGCCGACGATGGCACCGGTGATGGTGTGGGTGGTCGAGACGGGAACCCCGAGATAGGTCGCCATGAACAGGGTCGCGGCGCCTCCGGTCTCGGCGCAAAAGCCCTGCATCGGCGTCAATTTCGTGATGCGCAGGCCCATAGTGCGGACGATGCGCCAGCCACCCATCAGCGTGCCCAGCGCCATCGCCGCCTGGCAGGAGAGCACCACCCAGAACGGCACCGAGAACTCGCTGCCGAGATGGCCCTGCGAGTACAGCAGCACCGCGATGATGCCCATGGTCTTCTGCGCGTCGTTGCCGCCATGGCCGAGCGAATAGAGCGAGGCGGAGGCAAATTGCAGAATACGGAAGGCGCGGTCGACCGCGAATGGCGTCGAGCGCACCGAGGCCCAGGACACGATCGCCACCAGCACCATCGCGAGCAAAAAGCCGATCAGCGGCGACAGCACGATCGCCAGCACCGTCTTGGTCAATCCGCTCCACACCGCGGCAGAAATCCCCGCCTTGGCCATGCCGCCGCCGACGAGCCCGCCGATCAGCGCGTGCGACGATGAGGACGGGATGCCGAGCGCCCAGGTCACGAGGTTCCAGACGATGGCGCCGACCAGCGCCGCGAAGATCACCTGGGCATCGACGATCGCGGGATCGATGATGCCGGTGCCGATGGTCTGGGCGACGTGCAGCCCGAACACCATGAAGGCGACGAAATTGAAGAACGCGGCCCAGATGACCGCGAATTGCGGCCGCAGCACGCGGGTCGAGACGATGGTCGCGATCGAATTGGCGGCGTCATGCAGGCCGTTCAGGAAGTCGAACAGCAGCGCGACGGCGATCAAGCCGACCAAGACGGGAAGACCTAACGCGGCATCCACAGCGCGGCCCCTGTCCTAGACTTGCTCGATGACGATGCTGTTGATCTCGTTCGCAACGTCGTCGAAGCGATCGGCCACCTTCTCGAGGTGGTCGTAGATCTCGACGCCGACGATGAAGTCCATCGCACTGCCGTCGCGATGCTTGAGAAACAGCTCCTTCAGCCCGATGTCGTGGAGATCGTCGACGCGGCCCTCCAGCTTGCCAAGCTCTTCGGTGATGGCGGTCAGCATGGCCACATTCGGGCCGATCGATTGCATCAGCGGCAGCGCACGGCCGACCAGATTGGCGCATTCGATCAGAAGCCCGCCGATCTCGCGCATCGGCGGCTCGAAGGTACGGACCTCGAACAGCATCACGGCCTTGGCGGTCTGCTGCATCTGGTCGATGGCGTCGTCCAGCGACGTGATCAGGTTCTTGATGTCGCCGCGATCGAACGGGGTGATGAAGGTGCGGCGCACCGCCGTCAGCACCTCACGGGTGATGTTGTCGGCGTCGTTCTCGAACTGGTTGACGCGCTGACAATAGACCGGCGTCTCCTCGCCCCCGTTGAGCATGCCCTGGAGCGCGATCGAACCCTGGATCACCGTCTGGGCATGCCGGTCGAACAGGTCGAAGAACCGTTCTTCCTTTGGCAGGAAAGCACGAAACCATCGCATCATGGGGATAGGCTACCGGTTGGAAATGGCCCGGCCCGAGGGGCCGTCATGAACCTGTCATAGACCATTTTCGATCCGCGTGCGTGTCATCTCACGCCCGCGGAGCCGGATCATCCACCGGATTATCGCACCATTGGAATTGGTGCGATATCAATCACTTAAAGGGATCGCCGGAAGTAATGCGCGATTTCACCAATGACGCCGCGGCGGAAGGTGAGCACGCAGACCACGAAGATCGAGCCCTGGATCACCGTCACCCACTGGCCGAAACCGGCGAGATATTGCTGCATGGCGATGATCACGAAGGCGCCGACCACGGGGCCGAAGACGGTGCCGAGGCCACCGACCAGCGTCATCAGCACGACTTCGCCTGACATCGACCAATGGACGTCGGTGAGCGAGGCGTTCTGCGCCACGAATACCTTCAGCGCACCGGCAAAACCGGCCAGCGTTCCCGACAGCACGAAGGCGAGGAACTTGTACTGATCGGTCCGGTAGCCGAGCGAGATCGCCCGCGGCTCGTTCTCGCGGATCGCCTTCAGCACCTCGCCAAACGGCGAGTTGATGATGCGGAAGATCAGCAGGAAGCCGGCGAGGAACCCGACCAGCACGACGTAATAGAGCACCGTCGGCTTGGACAGATCCAAGATGCCGAACATATGTCCCTGCGGGATGCCCTGGATGCCGTCCTCACCATGGGTAAACGGGGCCTGGAGGTAGATGAAGTACAGCAGCTGCGACAGTGCCAGCGTGATCATCGAGAAATAGATGCCCTGGCGACGGATCGAGATAAAGCCGGTGATGATCGAGAGCACGAAAGCCGCGGCGATGCCGACGAGGATGCCGAGTTCGGGCGGCAACGCCCACACCTTCAGCGCATGCGCGCTGCAATAGCCGGCGGTCCCCAGGAACATCGCATGGCCGAATGACAACAGGCCGCCATAGCCGATCAGCAGATTGAAGGCGCAGGCGAGCAGCGCGAAGCACAGCGCCTGCATCACGAAGAACGGGTAGACTCCCGTGAATGGCACCGACGCCAGCAGCAGCGCCATCAGTGTGAACGCGATCAGCTCGTCGCGCATGGCGCGAGGGGTCGCCCGCAGCGTGTCGTCCGTCAGGGTTGTCATATCAGGCCGCCCTTCCCGTCAATCCCGTTGGCTTCACCAAGAGTACCAGCACCATCAACACGAACACGACGGTGTTGGAGGCCTCGGGGTAGAAATACTTGGTCAGACCCTCGATCACGCCGAGCGCGAAGCCGGTGATGATGGAGCCCATGATCGATCCCATGCCGCCGATCACGACCACCGCGAACACGACGATGATGAGATCCGCGCCCATCAGCGGCCGCACCTGGTTGATCGGCGCCGAGAGCACGCCCGCGAGCGCCGCAAGGCCGACGCCGAGGCCGTAAGTGAGCGTGATCATGCGCGGCACGTTGATGCCGAAGGCGCGCACCAGCGTCGGATTTTCGGTGGCGGCACGCAGGTAAGCGCCGAGCTGCGTCTTCTCGATCAGGAACCAGGTCGCGAGACACACCACCAGCGAGAACACGACCACCCAGCCGCGATAGACGGGTAAGAACATGAAGCCGAGGTTCATGCCGCCCTTGAGCTGGTCCGGAATGGCGTAAGGCAGGCCGGACGAGCCGAAATAGTTCTGGAACACGCCCTGCACGATCAGCGCGATGCCGAAGGTCAGGAGCAGGCCGTAGAGGTGATCGAGCCCGGTCAGCCATTGCAGCATGGTCCGTTCCAGGATCATGCCGAAGATGCCGACGATGATGGGCGCCAGCAACAGCGCCCACCAGTAGTTGATGCCGCCGAGGTTGAGGAGGAAATAGGCGACGAAGGCGCCCATCATGTAGACCGCGCCATGGGCGAAATTGATGATGTTGAGCATGCCGAAGATCACGGCAAGCCCGAGACTGAGCAGCGCGTAGAACGAGCCGTTGATCAGTCCCACCAGTAACTGTGCGTAGAGAGCCTGCATCGGGATTAGCTTCCGCCACCAAAATGAAAGCCCGCCAGCGGCACGACCGCGCGGCGGGCCACGAGAGTTACTTCTTCACCAGCGGACAGACGCTCTCGGAGAGCGGCCGGAACGCCTGGTCCGCGGGGACGGTGCCCACCAGCTTGTAGTAGTCCCACGGCCCCTTCGACTCCGAGGGCTTCTTGACCTCGAACAGGTAGGCCGGGTGAATCTTGCGGCCATCGACCCGGATACTGCCCTGGCCGAACAGCGGATCGTCGGTCGGCATCGACTTCATCTTCTCGACCGCCTTGGCGCCGTCATGCGGATTGCCGCCCATCGCCTCCAGCGCCTTGAAGTAATGGATCAGCCCCGAATAGACACCGGCCTGCACCATCGAAGGCATCGCCTTGTTCTTCATGCGCTCGGAAAAGCGCTTGGCGAAGGCGCGCGTTCCGTCGTTGAGATCCCAATAGAAGGTCTCGGTGAAATTGAGCCCTTGCGCCACGTTGAGTCCCAGCGAATGAACATCGGTGATGAACAAGAGCAGTCCGGCAAGCTTCTGCCCGCCGGCAACGATGCCGAACTCGGCGGCCTGCTTGATCGAATTGGTGGTATCGCCGCCGGCATTCGCAAGTCCGACGATCTTCGCCTTCGATGCCTGCGCCTGCAAAAGGAACGAGGAGAAGTCCGACGAATTGAGCGGGTGCTTGACGCTGCCGAGCACCTTGCCGCCGGCCTTTTGCACCACCGCCGTGGTGTCGCGCTCCAGGGCCGCGCCGAACGCATAGTCGGCCGTGAGGAAGTACCAGGTATCGCCGCCGGCCTTCACCAGCGCCTGACCGGTGCTGTTGGCCAGCATGTAGGTGTCATAGACCCAATGGATGGTATTCGGCGAACATTGGGCGTTCGTCAGATCCGAGGTCGCCGCACCTGTGTCGATCAGGATCGAATTCTTCTCCTTGACGACATTGTTGACCGCGAGTGCGACACCGGAGTTCAGCACGTCCATGAAGATGTCGACCTTGTCGACGTCGATCCATTGGCGCGCGATGGTGGTGGCGATATCGGGCTTGTTCTGATGGTCGGCCGAGATCAAGTCTATCTTCCAGCCCTTGGCGGCAAGCCCGGAATCCTCGATCGCCATCTGAGCGGCCAGCGTGGAGCCCGCACCACCGAGGTCGGAATAAAGACCGGAATTATCGGTCAGCACGCCGATCTTGACGGTCTTGTCCTGTGCCGACGCGCCGTTCGCGACGAATCCCAACGCCATGCCGAGAAGAAGTGCAGAAAAACGCTGTTTCATAATTCCCTCCGGGAAATCCACTATTGAATGCGTCGAGGCGTCAGACGCCGAGATAGGTATGCAGCTTGTCCATGTTCGCGGACAGTTCCGAATTCGCAAAACCGTCGATCACCTTGCCGTGCTCGACGATGTAATAGCGGTCGGCCACGGTCGATGCGAACCGGAAGTTTTGCTCGACCAGGAGGATCGTGAAACCCTCCTTCTTGAGCCGCGCAATGGTGTGGCCGATCTGCTGGATGATGACGGGCGCAAGGCCCTCGGTCGGCTCGTCCAGCATCAGGAAACTCGCGCCGGTCCGCAGGATGCGCGCGATCGCCAGCATCTGCTGTTCACCGCCCGACAGCTTGGTGCCCTGGCTGTTGAGCCGCTCCTTCAGGTTCGGGAACAGGTCGAAGATCTGATCGAGCGGCAGTCCGCCTTCACGAACCACCGGCGGCAGCATCAGATTCTCCCGCACGTCGAGACTGGAGAATATCCCCCGCTCTTCCGGGCAGAACGCGATGCCCATGCGCGCGATCTTGTCGGAGGTCGCGCGGATGATCTCCTGGTTGTTGAACTTCACCGAGCCGGCACGCTTGCCGATGATGCCCATGATCGACTTCAGCGTGGTCGTCTTGCCGGCGCCGTTGCGCCCGAGCAGGGTGACGACCTCGCCCGCATTCACGTCGAAATTGATCCCGTGCAGGATGTGGGACTCGCCGTACCAGGCTTCGAGGTTGCGGACCTGAAGGATGTTTCCGCCGGTCGCAGCCTTGGCCGGAGCCTCGGCAATCGCAGTGTCAGGCATGACCGGCTCCCAGATAGGCTTCCTTGACGCGCTCGTCCTTGGTGAGCTCGCTGTAATGGCCTTGCGCCAGCACCTGCCCGCGCGTCAGCACGGTGATGATGTCGGAGAGATTGGCCACGACGCTCAGATTATGCTCGACCATCAGGATGGTATACTTCGCGGAGATACGCTTGATCAGCGCCGCGATCTTGTCGATGTCCTCGTGGCCCATGCCGGCCATCGGCTCGTCCAGCAGCATCATCTCCGGGTCGAGCGCGAGCGTGGTTGCGATCTCCAGTGCACGCTTGCGCCCATAGGGCATCTCGACCGCAGGCGTGTTGGCAAACTCGTTGAGGCCGACATCGTTCAACAATTCGCGCGCGCGATCGTTGAAGCGGTTGAGCACCGACTTGGAGCGCCAGAAATCGAACGAAGAGCCGTGCTGGCGCTGAAGCGCGACACGGACGTTCTCCAGCGCGGTGAGATGCGGAAACACCGCAGAAATCTGGAACGAACGAACAAGCCCCAGGCGCGCCACGTCAGCCGGCGCCATCGCGGTGATGTCCTGCCCCTTGTAAAGGATTTTTCCGGCAGACGGCTTGAGGAACTTGGTCAGAAGATTGAAGCAGGTCGTTTTGCCGGCCCCGTTCGGGCCGATTAACGCATGAATGCTGCCACGGCGAACCTTGAGCGCAACGTCGCGGACGGCGAAGAAGCCCGCGAACTCCTTGGTCAAGCCTTCCGTTTCAAGAATAAACTCATCGGCCAAACAGATTTCCCCCTGCCCGCGCGGCGCGCGTGGCTATCCTTGTTGCTTCGGCTTTCCGGGAGGCCTTGGAGCCTATCCGGAACGCCGCCTCCGAGCGCGGAATATGCCGGAGGTGACGGGGGTTAGGCAAGGCGGAAAGCTGAGCAGATCAGGCCTCCGGCTGGGATACAAATGCTCCCTTAGTCGGAGACGTTTTGAAGTCGTGCCTGCCCGGCCTCCCGGTTCGCGAAAGCACCGGTCATCAAGCCGTCGTTAACGGTCTTTCGTCTGGCGCGCCAGTCTTCATAGAAAATTTTCCCGCAAGCTGGATCATGCGCGGGTTTTGACGTTCCGGGAATATTGTCTTGGATTTCGCAAGCGCCGCTCCTTCCGTCGTCAAGTCGATCAGACAACGTGATCTCCTGAACACGTGGCTGCGACTTTACGCGCGTCAGCAGATCGCGCCGGCGGTCTGGGAGTATCAGCCTGCGCGGCTCGAGGAAGAGCTGTCCGATCTCATCTATTACACGGTGGACGCTGCGACGCCGGCGCCGCGCCTCACCATCCAGAGCGAAAACACGCGCATCTCGCACGCCTATGGACATACCGGCAAGGGTGTTCTGCTCGACGATTATCTCGGGCCGCGACTCGCGCCGTTCGTGGTGCCGATCTATCACGAATGCGTGGCGCGCGGGCTGCCCGTCTACAGCGTTGCTGATGTCGAGGACATCTACGGGCGTATCGTCGCTTATGAACGGCTGCTGCTGCCTTTCCAGACTGACGGCACGGTCTGTCACGTCATCGCCTCGGTCAAGACCTTCTGCGAGGACGGCGGCTTCGAGATCAAGAATCTGATGCGCGGAAATGACGCGCCGCCGCGTCCGAAGCTGCGCGCGGTGATCGACCGCGAGCTGTTTCATCGGGCGCCTGGTCGCATCGCGACGGCCGAATTGGTCGAGTTCGCGGACCAGCCCGGCATCCCCACCGAGATCATCGAGCTGAACTAGCAGTCAGCCCTTCTTGCCGCCGACTTCCTTGGCATAGATGTCCGGCTTGAAGCCGACCAGCAGCTTGCCGCCGATTTCCAGCACCGGCCGCTTGATCATCGATGGTTGTGCCAGCATCAGCGCCAGCGCCTTCTTCTCGCTCAAACCTTCCTTGTCGGAATCGGGGAGTTTCTTGAACGTCGTCCCGGCGCGATTGAGCAGCGTCTCCCAACCGACCTTGTCGCTCCACTGCTTGAGCTTGTCCTTTTCCACACCCGCCGCCTTGTAGTCGTGAAACGCGTAAGGCACGCCATTTGTGTCGAGCCAGGCACGTGCCTTCTTCATGGTGTCGCAGTTCTTGATGCCGTAGATGATGTTGGGCAAGACGTTCCTCGCGCATGGCATATCGTGATGTCCGTGGCGTTGTACGAAACTCCGGTTCGCGCGACAATATTGCGAACGACGCCAGCTCACCCGAACGGACATCCCATGCACGTCACCCACGATCCCGCGGCCGCCGCCACGCCGACCATCGACTTCAACAGCTTCCTCGCGGTCGATATTCGCGTCGGGACCATCGTTGATGCCAAGCCGTTCCCCGAGGCGCGCAAGCCGGCCTTTCGGCTCTGGATCGACTTCGGACCCACAATCGGTGTGCGCAAGAGCTCGGCCCAGATCACGGAAAATCATCCGCTCGAGAAATTGGTGGGGCAACAGGTCGCAGCAGTCGTCAATTTCCCGCCGCGCCAGATCGGACCTGTTGTCTCGGAGGTGCTAACACTCGGTTTCCCCGATGCCGACGGCAAGGTCGTGCTGGTGCAGCCGAGCAAGCCAGTGCCGAACGGCGGACGGTTGTTCTAGTCGCGCGATCGAGGCCGGCGCGTCGCCTCGGTCGGGCATTCGCGAGGCCTCATCCTCCTCTTTCCCAGTCCGGCCGGCCCGGACTTGACCAAACTCATTTGCGGTAATAAAACTAACTGACTGATCGTTTTTTATTATAGACGGCTTGCCTTAAGCTCAATCGTCACCAACATAAAAATGATCATCCTGTCAGTTATTTAGGGACCGCCAAATGCCCAAGATCAGCGACAAGCAACGCGAAGGCCGGCGGCAGCAGATCCTCGAAGCGGCCCTCGCCTGCTTCTCCGACGACGGTTTTCACCAGACCGGCATGGCCGACATCGTAAAGCGGTCCGGACTGAGCCATGGCGCGGTCTATCTCTACTTCCAGAGCAAGGACGACCTGATCGAGGCGCTCGCCGACGACCGGCATCGCCGCGAAGCCGTGCTCAATTCGGTCGCGCAAGGATCCGGCGATCCGATCGAAGGACTTCACGCCCTGATCCGCGTCTACGCTCAATGGCTGACCGACCCCGCCGGCGAAGCGCGCCGCCGTGTCGGCATCCATGGCTGGGCCGAAGCCCTGCGCAACCGCCGCGTCCGCACCAGCGTCGTCGAAGGCATCGACATGCCGCGCGCTCTGATCGTGGCGCTGGTCGAACGCGCCCAGCACGAGGGCCTCATCCGGCGCGACCTCGGCGCGGACGCGATCGCACGCGTGCTGATCGCGATCTTCCAGGGTTTTGTGCTGCAAAAATGCTGGGGCGACGAATTCGACGTCGAGGCCTGCATGACGGCCGTCACCGGTGTGATCGACGGCTTCCGCACGACCAGACCTGACATCAAGCGGCGAACCAGGACGTAGGCGATGCCCGGGATGCACGACCTCCTTGCTGGCGCCGGCGTCGGCCTGGTCAGCGGATTGACATCGGGCTTCATGGGAACGAGCCCGGGTGGCGGCCTCGTGATCTTCAGCGTGCTGCTGCTCGGCGCCGAGCAGCACGTCGCGCAGGGAACGTCGCTGATCACACAAATCCCGCCGACCGGCCTCGCGGGCGCGCGCCGCTACTGGCAGAACGGCAATCGCAGCCCCTTGCCGTGGATCATCTGGATCGGCATCGGCTTTCTCGTCGGCGGTGCCGGCGGCGGTTACGCCGCGGCAGCGGTTTCTAACCAGGTTTTGCAATGGACTTATGTCGCCTATCTCGTCGGGCTGATCGCCCTGCTGATCCTGCGCCGCGATCGCAAGAACGGCAGCCGCGAGGCCGGCGACCAGGACCAACTGCCCTGGCTACCCCTGCTCCTTATCGGTCTGCTTGCCGGATTTTCCTCCGGCTTCATGGGCATCGGCGGGGGCCTGGCGATCACGGTCGGCCTTGCTGCGGGCCTGCGCGTGCCGCAGCATCAGGCACAGCTCGTCAGCCTCGTCTTCTCGATCATCCCGACCAACCTTCCGGCAGCCTGGATCTACTGGAGCAAGGGCCTGATGGTCGGCTGGCCGGCGATCATCGGCATTCTTGCCGGTCTCTGGGTGGGCTCCGATCTCGGCGCACGCATGGCCAACGGCGTCAGCAAATCGGTGCTACGCCGGGTCATGATCGCCTTCATCTCGCTGATGGCGCTCTACATGACCCACAAGGCGCTGGCCTGACCCTACGGCCGCCGCGGAATGTTCAGCCCGCGCTGCACCGCCGGACGCGCAAGCCCGCGTTCGAGCCAGGCACCCACAGATTTGAACTGGGGGAATTCGACGAGATCACCCGCGCCGTAGAAACCGATGAGATTGCGTACCCAGCCGAGCATGGAGATGTCGGCAATGGTGTAGTCGTCATTCATGAACCATTGCCGTCCCGCCAGATGCGTCTCCATCACGCCGAGCAGGCGCTTGGCTTCGGCGACGTAGCGGTCACGGGGCCGTTTGTCCTCAAAATCCTTGCCGGCGAATTTGTGGAAGAAGCCGACCTGGCCGAACATCGGCCCGACGCCGCCCATCTGGAAGTGCAGCCACTGAAGCGTCTGGTAACGGCGCGCGGCGTCCTCCGGCAGGAGCTTACCGGTCTTCTCGGCGAGGTATTGCAGGATCGCTCCGGACTCGAACAGCGGCAGCGGCCTGCCACCGGGGCCGTTGGGATCGAGAATCGCCGGGATCTTGCCGTTCGGATTGAGCGAGAGAAACTCCGGCGTCTCCTGGTCGTCCTTGCCGAAATCGACGAGATGGACCTCGTAGGGCAGTCCGATCTCCTCCAGCATGATCGAGACCTTGACGCCGTTCGGCGTCGGCAGCGAATAGAGCTGCAGCAACTCCGGATGCTTGGCCGGCCAGCGCTTGATGATGGGATAGGCGGAGAGATCGGACATCGGGACCTTTGGTGCGTGAACTGAGGCGCACCTAATCTAGGCGACGCGAATGGCGCAAGTCACGATCCGTCCTCACGATCCGTCGGCAATGCCACGCCTACGGAGGAAGTGTCGCCATCACCACAATCGGGGTCATTGCCTCATGTTGCAGCCGATACTCGATGAACCGTTGGCCCGAGATCAATAGCACGGCCGTAAAGGCGGCTGCGAGCATCGCGGTCGCCCATTGGCAGACGTCGTACATCGTGTTGTCCCTCAGCATCCTTTGCGTAAACGTCAGCTCGAGCGCCATGTTCCGAGTCGGCTAGAAATATTGCTACTTTTTCCCGGATTATACGACGAAGCCATCACACTGTTCCATCCGCGCGCGCAGGGACCATCGGCCCTTCCGAGCGTTGTCGCCGAATGAACATTGAGAAGCGCGCCCTGCTCGACCACGCTGAACGCTGTCGCCGCGTCGCCGAAGATCTCGCGCATGGTGAAGCCGCGCTGCGGCTGCAGTCGATGGCCGAGGCGTACGAGGAGAGAGCGGCAAGACTGGACGACGATGGCGTCTGCCTGAAGCACAGACATCGTTGTCGCGGCCATACGGGAGACGGAAGCGATTGCGAGGAATGAGGCTTCAGTAGTTGATCTCCATTCTCAGCCCTCGGGGATCAATCTCGTCACCGCCGACGCGCTGGGTGCTGTCGCGCGCGGCGACCGCGCAGGCGCAGGCATCGATGAGATCGTCGCGGCCGATGCCGGTGCCGAGGCGAAGCGTCAGCCATTTCTCGACCTTGGTGAAGCCTCGGTCTCTCAGCAGCGCAATGCGCTGGGTTCGACCGCATGGCGACGTCTTCGGTTCAAGCCGCATCCGCCCGGCGAGATTCCAGAAGATCAATTCCGGATGCGCTTCGCCGATCGTCGCTTGCCGCGTCGGCGTCATGGCATCGTCGACCTCCCTGAGCTTGTCTCTGATGTTCCAGAGCTGCGCCGACACGCCCCTGCCCTTGCCTTCGTGCTTCCAATAGTAGCGATTGGCGGCCGCCATGTCCGGGAACGTCCAGAGCTCACGGCGCGCGCCGAGGAACACGGCGGGGCCGATCAATGCACGCGCGCGCAGATCGCAAAGGCGATAGCCGCTTGGGTTCAATCCGATCGGCATGTCGATCGTCGCGCGCGCATGCGGCATCGCGAGCAGGCGCTTCAGGCCCGGCGAATAGTCGAAGCCGTGATCGCCGCGCTCGTCGATCCAGGCTGCGACCCAGCCGAAGCGAAATCCGTCGAGGCCGAGATAGTTTGGCACGTCATGCGCCGTCATTTTCAGTTTTCGCGCGCGCCTCTGATTTTTTCTCTTCGGGGTGGCTCACGTCTCATCTCGTCAGATATTCGCGCATCAAGGCGCGGGCGCGATGCAGGCGAGCCTTCACCGTCTGCCGGGTTGCCCCGAGCGCAGCGGCAATTTCATCAATGGTCATTTCCTCGACGTCGCGCATCAGCGCGACGTCGAGATAGTGCGGCGGCAGCGCCTCGAACGCCGCGGCCACGTCGAGGCGCAGATCGGCTTCGGGACGCAGCAGCAATGCTGCCTCCACTTCACTCTCATCGACAGCCGGGACAAGACCCGCCCTGCGCGCCAGCCGCAGGCACTCACGGCGAACCACGCTGAACAGCCAGGCCGAAAACGCCAGCAGCGAGTGGATCGTGCCGACACGGCGGAACAGGATCCACAGTGCCTCCTGCGTCGCATCCTCGGCATCCGCCGAGCTGCGGCAGGTTGCGCGTGCGTAGCGGCGGATATCCGGCTGCGCCGTCTCGAGCAGGCACGCGATCGCCCTGATATCGCCGAGCCGCGCGGCTTCGAACAGGTTCGGCGAGATCTCAGCCGCACTCACGATGCACCTCCTCGCCCGATCCCTGCCATCGCGCACATGGGACAATAGCCGACGAAGCCGGTCAGCGCGAAGCCGGCGCCGCCCAGCGCGACCAGCCACGCCATCCCGCCCGCCAGATAAACCAATGCCGCGACCGCCAACGCGACGCCCAAGGCGACCCGCACCGTCTGCTGCAGGCCGCCGATGTTCTTCCTGTAAAATGCCATCGCATCCTCCGAGATGAGCCGAGGCCAATTGCCTCGACCATCAAGAGGGCGCGGCGACCGAAAAGGATTCGCGGCCGCCGACAAATTTTTCGCGGGTCAGCCCCCGACGGCCTGATAGGCCAGGCGCTTGAACTCGAAGAAGAAGGGATTCCAGAAGCCCATGTAGCGTTGGGCCATCAGCACGCCGGCGGTATTGGCCTCAGGGCAGATCCACCAATGGGTGCCGGCAAGGCCGCCCCACTGGAATTCACCGGTCGAATTCGGGGGATCGAACGGCATCGGCGCGAAGGTGACGGCACCGCCGAGACCAAAACCCTTGCCGGGGATCGGGCCGAGATTGGCGAAGCGGATGGTTTGGCCCGCAGGCAACTGGTTCGTCATCATCTGCCGCAGCGTCTCCGGCTTGAGCAGCGCATCCGACCCCGGCAACAATGCCCGCACCAGCGCGAGCATGTCCGGCAGGGTCGAGACCAGACCGCCGCCGCCCGAGAGCCGCGGGAACGGCCGCCGATAGGCTTGCGGAAAAGGAAGATTGTCCGCGCGCGTGAGGCCCGGCTTCATCGGATCGAGCACATCAGCGCCATTATAGAGCGCAACCAGCCTGCCCTGCTGCGCGTCCGGAACATGGAATCCGGTGTCCGTCATACCGAGCGGATCGAAGATGCGCGCTTTCAGGAAGGCATCGAGGGACTTGCCCGAGACGACCTCCACGACGCGGCCGAGCACGTCGGTTGCCACCGAATATTCCCAGGCCGTGCCGGGATGATACGACAGCGGCAGATCGGCGAGCTTGTCGATCATATCAGTGAGCGGCGTCAGCGGATTGAGCACGCGCGCTTCGTTATAGCCTTTGAACAGCACGGTGCCGGGATCGAAAATGCCGTAGCTGAGACCGGAAGTGTGGGTCAGAAGCTGCCGGATCGTGATCGGGCTTTTCGCCGGCTCGACGTCAGCAAGACCAGCCGCGCCCTGCTTCAGCACCTTGCGATTGCCGAGTTGCGGCAGGAATGTCTCGATCGGATCATCGAGCCCTATACGTCCTTCCTCGACGAGGAGCATGATGGCGCAGGTGACGAAGATCTTGGTGTTGGAGAACGCGCGGAAGATGTGGTCGGGCCGCAGCGCAGTGTTCGCCTCGCGGTCGGCAAAGCCGACGCATTGCTGGTCGACCACCTCGCGTCCGCGCAGCACGGCCCAGGATGCACCCGGAATGATCTCCTGATCGACGTAGCGCTGCATTGCCGTCCGTGCGGCGGAAAAATCGCTGACCCTGGCGTCCATGTGTCTCCCCGAATTTGTGGTTGGGACGGATATAGCGTGCTTTCGCAGGAAATGAAGTCCGCAGCGCCTATCGGTGCTTCATGAACGCGGTAACGTGCAGGCATCGGCGGATGCGCATGCCCTGCCGCTGGTACAGCGCAATCGCCGACGAGTTGCTGGAAAACACGTGCAGGAATGGAATTTCCCCGCGCGCCTCGATCCCGCGCGCGACGGCCGCAAGCAACGCCTGCGCATAGCCGCGACCACGATAATCGGGATGCACGCAGACGGCCGTCATCTCGGTGAACTTGCCCGGCTTCATCCGCTCGCCAGTCATCGCGACCAATTCGTCCCCGGCGCGAATGCCGAGGAACGTGCCGAGCTCGTGGGTCCGCAGCGCAAATGGACCAGGCTTGGTCAGCTCCACCAGCGCCGTCATGGCAGGCACATCGGCCGGCCCCAGCGTGACGATCTCGGCGTCGCGCAGCGGACTGTCGGCAGGCGAGCCGATCATCTGCTCGCAGGGCCCGGCGAGCACGACCTTGAAACCGGCGGGAACGTCGACTGCCTCCGGTGTGAACAGCGCAGCGACCTGCGAGCCCGACAGGAGATCACCGAGCGCGGCAAAGCTCGCCGCGGACATGTCGGCCATGTCGGCAAACGGCGTCATGTCGACGGGATAGCGCAGTGCTCGCGGGCCGCCTTCGGCCAGATGCTTGTGGCTGGTCGTCAGCGCGCTCCAGATCGGGCGATCCAGCAGCGCCTCATCGTTATCGGACACCGGCCTAGTCCTTGTCGAAGCTGACGATGACGGCGGCGTTGGCGATGAGGATGGGGTCGTTTGCCACCTCCGTGGCCGAGGGAATCTCCAGCCCACCCTTGACCGCCGTCACGGTCACCGTGCCGTAAGGCAGCTCCTTGGCCACGGCTTCCTTGTCCACCGCTTCGGGATTGGGCACCGCGATCGTGACATCGACGAACATGTCGTTGGCGGTCTTGCCGATCATCCGGAAGAATCCGAGGCTCGAATGCCGGATGGCATCCGACACAGCCCGCTTCGCTGCCTTGGTGGCGTCCCTGCCGTGGACGTCGACGCCCATGCCCATCTCGGTGATACAGCGAACGCGAGTCATTTCATATTCCTGTCATTGGTTCGGTGATTGGGAGTGTCGGTGATTGAGCCGCTCGGCACAAGATCTCTCGTGTCCCGGACGCGCTGCAACGCTTTAGCGTTGCTGCGCAGAGCCGGGACCCAGGAGGCCGCAGAGTTCGCCGATGCGTGGGCCCCGGCTCTGCAGCGCACCGCCAAGAGGCGCTGCGCTGGGTCCGGGGCACGACCTCCATCGATCACGCCTTCGCCTTCTCATGCGCCCGCAGCTCGTCGACCAGCACCCGTACATTCTCCGAATAGTCGATCGGGATCGAAACGAGGTGCACGCCGCCTTCCTTGAAAGCGGCGTCGAGCGTCGGGCCAAAGCTATCGATGCTCGTAATGCGATGCCCCTTCGCACCGTAGGCCTTGGCGTAGAGGACGAAATCGGGGTTGCCAAAAGTCATGCCGTAATCGGCAAAATGATCGACGGCCTGCTTCCAGCGGATCATGCCGTAGGCGTTGTCCTCGAGCACCAGGACGACGAGGTTGAGCTTGAGGCGGACGGCCGTCTCCATCTCCTGGCTGTTCATCATGAAGCCGCCGTCGCCGGCGACCGCGAGCACGCGGCGATCGGGATAAAGCATCGCGGCCATCATCGCCGACGGCAGGCCGGCGCCCATGGTCGCCAGCGCATTGTCGAGCAGCAGCGTGTTGGCGACGCGGGTGCGGTAGTTGCGCGCAAACCAGATCTTGTACATGCCGTTGTCGAGCGCAACGATGCCGTTCTCGGGGATCACCTGCCTGATGTCGTGCACGATGCGCTGCGGCGTCGGCGGCCAGCGCGCCTCGGTGGCGCGGTCGGCGATATGCATGAGGATTTCTTCGCGCAGCGGCAGCAGCGCCGCAGCCTGCGGCAGCTTGCCTTCGAGCCGATCGGCGAGCAGCTCCAGGCTCGGGCCGACATCGCCGACAACCTCGGCGTCAGGAAAATAGACCTGCTCGACACTGGCCGAAGTATAGCTGACATGAATGACCTTCGGCCCTGATGGCCCCATGATGAACGGCGGCTTCTCGATCGGGTCGTGACCGATCGCGACGATCAGGTCGGCGGCGTCGATGGCGTCATGGACATAGTCGCGCTCGGACAGCGCGGCAGTGCCCATGTAGAGATTGGTGCCGCCGGGCACGGTGCCCTTGCCCATTTGCGTCGTGAAGAACGGAATGCCGGTGCGTCGCACGAAGCTTGCGATGCCGTGGGTCGAGCGCGGCCGGCTGGTCGCCGCGCCCATCATCACCAGCGGGTACTTTGCGGTCAAAATCATCTCGGCCGCGCGGTCGAGCGCGGCGCGATGGGCGACCGGGATCTCGATCGGATGGATCGGGATCACGGGAACGGCGGGCACCTCGTCGCCGGCAATGTCCTCGGGCAGTTCGAGATGCACCGGGCCGGGCCGCTCCTCCATGGCGACACGAAAGGCGTCGCGCACCACGGTCGGAATGCTGGAGGCGCTGATGATCTGCCGCGACAGCTTCGTCAGCGGCTTCATGGTCGCGACCACGTCCACGATCTGGAAGCGCGCCTGCCGGCTGCTCATGATCGGCTTTTGGCCGGTGATCAGGATCATCGGCATCCCGCCGAGATGCGCATAGGCCGCACCCGTCGACAGGTTGAGGGCACCGGGGCCGAGCGTCGACAGACAAACGCCGGGCTTGCCGGTCAGCCGGCCGTGCGTGGCGGCCATGAAGGCGGCGGCCTGCTCGTGGCGGGTCAGGACCAGCTCGATCTTGGAGGTGCGCAGCGATTCCACGAGGTCGAGATTTTCCTCGCCGGGGATACCAAAGATCCGATCGACGCCCTCGTTCTCCAATGCCGCGACAAACAGGTCCGATCCTTTGACTTTGGGTTCCTGTCCGCTCATGCCGCCTCCGCTTGCTGCTGGCTCCCGTGTTCCGGGAACGGCCGCATCGTAGCGATATGCGGCCTCAGCACAATTCACAAAGCGGCGCATCTGCATCAACAGCGTCATTGTAAGCGCAGCGAAGCAATCCAGAATCTTTCCACAGAGACAGCCTGGATTGCTTCGCTGCGCTCGCAATGACGGAGCATTGACGGGCGGCATTCTCCGCTCTCGGGTCCCGGACGCGCTGCAACGCCCTTCGCGTTGCTGCGCAGCGGCCGGGCACGAGACCGTCGCGAAATAACGGACATGAGTTCGCATCCTCGCGGCTCATTTCGCCCGAGCTTTGCTTCATCTCGACACCCTCCGTCAGAGGGCGCAGGGAAGACCGGGTGCCGGCCGGGCACCCACGGTCCACTGTGCGACGATTGCGCTACAAGCGGCTGCACAGCGGCATACAGGTGAAGCCCAACATCCGGCCTTCCCTGCGCAGTGGTTTGACGGCTTATGCCGAGCTCTCCCCGGGGAGCGATGCACTATTGCCCCCGTCGCCTTGCGGATGACTGATGCGCGCGGTCCGGTCGGGCCGCTGCATCACCACAAGACTTGGCGCCAGACCCCGGGCGCCAGGACGACACGGTTTTGCCATACGCTTGTCACACCGGTCGTATGCGCGAAGGTATTCGCTCACGGTTCTTGCCGCCCTGCCAAGCCTGTCGCGCCGATGTGACGAAGCGTCCACCGCAGCTCACCCCACGTTCGTGACGATCGCGATACGCCCCTCTGACCGGGGTAAGTTGGCCAAGGAATGCGCCAAAGCCGAACTTCTGTAAAGGCGAATATTTTTGTTGGAGCACGTTGCCCCACGGCTCGTGTGTTTTGCGCGTCGGGCAACACAACAGCTTGTAGGTGCGCCGGATGGATGAGCGAAACGCAATACGCCCTCCGTGCCAGATGTTGCAAGCCGTGCGCAGCATGCTATCGCTCGCCTCATGACGCCGAAAAACTTCGAAGCACGCTGCCTGCGCCTGCCGGCTGCCACCAAGGTGGTGCAGTGGGAGGGCACGTCCGTGTTCAAGGTCGGCGGGAAGATGTTCGCTCTCGGCGGCGGCTTTGCCGCAAGCTCCGGCGGCTACATGTTCAAGGTCTCGGATATGGCCTATGCGATGTTGATCGAGCATGGCGTGGCGCGGCGAGCGCCGTACCTTGCGCGCGCCAAATGGGTGCAGCTCGTCAGCAACAGCGCCCTCCCCGATGCCGAGCTCACGGGCTATCTCGCGCAGGCCCATACGCTGATCGTCGCCAAGTTGACGCGGAAGGTCCGCAGGGAACTGGGCCTCGCCGAGCCGGTACGCCCGTGACCAACCCGGCGCAATCAACCGAACAAATTGACCTCCACGAAATATCTGACTAAAGTCAGACATCATGTTGGATCCGATTTCTCGCGTTCGCCGCTTCAACCGCGCCGTCACCTCCGCGGTAGGCGCACTCGATACCTCGTTCCTGGGCCGCGGCCGGCCGCTCGGCGCGGCGCGCGTCCTCAATGCGATCGGGCA
>NZ_JALBHA010000429.1:0-5677 GCF_023006445.1 Bradyrhizobium sp. SHOUNA76 | reverse complement strand
CAAGTCCATCGCCACCGAGCGCGACCAGCTCGCCTCTGACCGCGACCGGGTCCGCAGCGACCAGACCCGGCTCACCGCGCTCGTCGACGAGCGACAGCGCCAGCAGGCGGGGCGCGAAAAGGATCTCGACGCCGAGAATTCGCGCGCGATCATGCTTTCAAAGCAGGTCGGGGATCTCCAGGGGCTGATCACCAAGATGGAGCAGGACCTGCAAAGCGCCGCCAAGGCTGCCGAGAAGGCCGCCGAGGCGGCAAAGCTCGCCGAGGCCAAGGCGGCCGCCAGCGCCAAATCCGGCCCGGGCGCATTCAAGGACCGGTCCCGGACCACGCCGGCGATTGCCTTTGCCTCGGCCAGGGGTCTGCTGCCTCTTCCGGTTAACGGTAACAAGATCAGGGATTTTGGCGGTTCCGACGGGGTCGGCGGGGTCCAGAAGGGTATTTCGCTGGCGACCAAGCCCGGCTCCCAGGTCACGACGCCCTGTGACGGCTGGGTGGTCTATTCCGGCCCGTTCCGCAGCTATGGACAACTCTTGATCCTAAACGCCGGGGGCGGGTATCATGTCCTGATCGCCGGGATGGAGCGCATTTCGGTCAACATCGGACAGTTTGTGCTCACGGGGGAGCCGGTCGCGACCATGGGGTCGACCTCTCAGGTCGCTTCCATTCTCGCGACGAACGCGAGTCAACCTGTGCTGTATGTCGAGTTCCGTAAGGACGGCACTCCAATCGATCCAGGCCCATGGTGGGCCGCAAATGAAGGCGAGAAGGTTCGCGGATGATGCGCAAGACTTCAGTAATCCTCCTCAGCGCAGCCACCGGTGCGGCGCTGACGCTGTTCGTGACGCAGCCGCGCGCGGTGTTCATGGGCTCGAGCGCGCGAGCTGCCACCGCGGACACCTATCGCCAGCTCAATCTGTTCGGCGACGTCTTCGAGCGCGTGCGCTCCGACTATGTCGAGAAGCCCGACGACACCAAGCTGATCGAATCCGCCATCAGCGGCATGCTCACCGGCCTCGATCCGCATTCGAGCTACATGGACGCCAAGAGCTTCCGCGACATGCAGGTGCAGACCCGCGGTGAGTTCGGCGGCCTCGGCATCGAGGTCACGATGGAAGACGGCCTGATCAAGGTGGTCTCGCCGATCGACGACACGCCGGCTTCGCGCGCCGGTGTCATGGCCAACGACATCATCACCAATCTCGACGACGAGGCGGTGCAGGGCCTGACCCTGAACCAGGCGGTCGAGAAGATGCGCGGCCCGGTCAACACCAAGATCAAGCTCAAGATCATCCGCAAGGGCCAGGACAATCCGATCGACGTCACTCTGGTGCGCGACAACATCCGCGTCCGCTCGGTGCGCGCGCGTGTCGAGCAGGACGACATCGCCTATATCCGCATCACCACTTTCAACGAGCAGACCACCGAAGGCCTGAAGCGCGAGGTCGCCAACCTCTCGAATCAGATCGGCGACAAGCTCAAGGGCTACGTCATTGACCTCCGCAACAATCCGGGCGGCCTGCTCGAGGAAGCGGTCACCGTCTCCGACTCGTTCCTGGAGAAGGGCGAGATCGTGTCGACCCGCGGCCGCAACGCCGAGGAAACCCAGCGCCGCACCGCGCATTCGGGCGACCTCACCAAGGGCAAGCCGGTCATCGTGCTGGTCAATGGCGGCTCGGCTTCGGCGTCGGAAATCGTCGCCGGCGCGCTGCAGGACCACAAGCGCGCGACCATCGTCGGCACCCGCTCGTTCGGCAAGGGTTCGGTGCAGACCATCATTCCGCTCGGAAGCGGCAACGGTGCGCTGCGTCTGACCACCGCGCGCTATTACACGCCGTCGGGCAAGTCGATCCAGGCCAAGGGCATCGTGCCCGACATCGAAGTGCTGCAGGACGTGCCGGACGAGCTGAAGTCGCGCACCGACACCAAGGGCGAAGCTTCGCTGCGCGGCCATCTCAAGAACGACGGCGACGAGAAGACCGGCTCGCAGTCCTACGTCCCGCCGGACGCCAAGGACGACAAGGCGCTCAAGCTCGCCGACGATTTGCTCCACGGCATCAAGAACAGCGCCTCCGCCGCGCCCACTCCCGGCGGCGACAACAAGGCCACGACCGACAAGCCCAAAGCGGCGAACTAGGTCCTGGCATCGTAAGATCTGACGAAAAGGGCGGCTCCTGGAGCCGCCCTTTTTGCTTGCAACTCCTGGTATCCCCGGCCTATCCCGGCCTGCCGCCGCTTGACCTCGGCGTGGTATCGTCATTCGCAGTGATTCGGGATCGCGCATGACTGAAACGGCCGATGATCTGAGCGCCCCGCTCGGACAGGATAAGCCGCGCCGGAAACGCCGGCTGCGGCTGCCTTTCACGGCCATGCAGCTGCTCGCCGTCCTGCTCGGACTGTTCCTGGTTACCTTTGCCGGCTTCGCCATCTTCAACAAGGATCCGCTCGGCGGCGAGCCGATGACGCGGATCGCGCTCAAGCCGATGGACAAGGCATCGGACGAGAAGCCCGCCGCCACAGGCCATGGGCCCGAAACCAGGCAAGAGGGCAAGCACGAGACCAACGAAGCGCCGAAGCAGGCCGCTCCCGGCGAGCAGAAGACCGTCACCATGATCGACGGCTCCACCGGCGCGCGCCACGACGTGGTGGTCGGCGCCGGCGAGGCCGCCGACAAAGGCGACGCCGCAGCGTCGGCACCGCCGCCCGTCATGGCCGGGATCAATCCAAAGCTGCTGGAGAAGTCGCGCTACGGCATGATCCCGGTGGTCGCCGACGGGCTGAAGCCGTTCAACGTCTACGCGGCGGATGCCGACCGCGCCAAGGCCGCCAAGATGCCGGTGGTCGCCATCGTGATCGGCGGTCTCGGCGTCGGCGCCGCCAAGACCACCGACGCCATCATGAAGCTGCCGCCGGCGGTGACGCTGGCCTTCACGCCTTACGGCGCCGATCCCGGCAAGCTCGCCGAGCGGGCCCGCGCGCAGCGCCACGAGATCTTCCTGCAGATCCCGATGGAGCCCTACGATTTCCCCGACAACGATCCCGGGCCGCAGACACTGCTGACCTCGCTCAGCGCCGACCAGAACATGGACCGCCTGTATTGGCACTTGAGCCGGATGCAAGGTTATGCCGGCCTCACCAATTTCATGGGCACCCGCTTCATCGCGACGGAGCCGGCGATGCAGCCGATCATCCGCGAGGCGGCCAAGCGCGGCCTCGGCTTCTTCGATGACGGCTCCTCGCCGCGCAGCATCGCGCCACAGGCCGCGGCGAACCAGGCCATGCCGTTCGGCAAGGGCGACATCGCGATCGACGTGGTGCCGACCCCGACCGAGATCGACCGCGCCCTGAACAAGCTCGAATCGGCGGCACGCGAGCGCGGCGCGGCTGTCGGCACCGCCTCCGCCCTGCCCGTCTCGATCGACCGCATCGGCGCATGGACCAAGACATTGGGCGACCGGGGTATTCTTTTGGTGCCATTGACAACCGCGATGCTGAAATCAAAATCCAGCTAAATCAACGGATTGGTACGGCACGGGTCCTCGCGGGGCCATTCGCGCCCTACCAACAGCATGCGAGAGGTCTGGCGGAATGGCGCGTTACGAGGATCTGCCCTACCGGACCTGCGTCGGAGTGATGCTGATCAACACGAAAGGCCTGGTGTTCATCGGCCGCCGCGCCGGCGGCATCGAACATGTCGACGACACCCATGTCTGGCAGATGCCGCAGGGCGGCGTCGATCCCGGCGAGGACACCTGGGAGGCCGCCAAGCGCGAACTCTATGAAGAGACCAGCGTGCGTTCGGTCGAGCGGCTCGGCGAGGTCCCGGACTGGCTCACTTACGACATTCCTCGCACGGTGGCCGGGCGCGCCTGGAAGGGCCGCTACCGTGGCCAGCGGCAGAAATGGTACGCGGTGCGCTTCACCGGCAAGGACAGCGAGATCAACGTCGAAAAGCCCGGCGGCGGCGGCCACAAGGCCGAGTTCGTAAACTGGCGCTGGGAGCCGATGCACAATCTGACCGGGCTGATCATTCCCTTCAAGCGCCCGGTCTATGAGCGCGTGGTGCAGGAATTTTCCGCGCTGGCGGATGAATGATTTGCATCGTCATTCCGGGGCGTGCGAAGCACGAACCCGGAATGACGAGATTCCGGGTCTGGTCCTTCGGACCATCCCGCAATGACGATCAAAGAAGCAACCGCATGTCGAATGAAAAGCCCTACCGCCCCAATGTGGGCATCGCCCTCTTCAATGCCGATGGCCGCGTGCTGATCGGCCACCGCTTCAAGGGTGATGGGCCCGAGATCATCCTGCCGGGGCTCGACTGGCAGATGCCGCAGGGCGGCGTCGATGAGGGCGAGAACTTACGCGATGCCGCGATGCGCGAGCTCTGGGAGGAGACCAGCGTCGTCAGCGCGGACTATCTCGGCGAGACCGACTGGTTGACCTACGAATTCCCTCCTTACGACGGCCCGCAGACGCACCGGCTGGCGAAGTTTCGCGGCCAGCGGCAAAAATGGTTCGCGCTGCGCTTCACCGGCCGCGACGACGAGGTCGACCCGCTGACACCGCGCAACGGCCAGCCCGCAGAGTTCGACGCCTGGCGCTGGGAGCGCCTCGACCGCGTCGCCGACGTCGTGGTGCCGTTTCGGCGTGAGGTTTATCACGCGGTCGCCGAGCGGTTTGCGGTCTTCGCAAACTGAAACCGCGAAAACAACCCCATGCACAGTAGAACGGGGTTTGAAGTCGTTGGAGAATTTCCGCCGGAGATTTGCGCGTGAGGCACCGTTCTCGCCAGCAAGACTGCCACCGCTTGCTCCGCTGCGCTCCCTCCCCCGCTTGCGGGGGAGGGTTGGGGAGAGGGTATCCCCGCAACCGAGACCCCCCAAGAGGAGAGAGCCCTCACCCGGCGCGTTGCGCCGACCTCTCCCGCAGGCGGGAGAGGTGCACCGAGCCCGCAGCCGCTTGATTCAACCTAAGCACATTCCAGGCTAATTGATCGGTCCCACCGTGAACGGACCGATGGCGAGGACGTGGCAATCGCTGTCGCGCTTGGCGCAGTCGGCGAGCGCGGAGTTGACGGCGGTCTGCTCGTCGGCGGCCTTGAGGCCGAGGCCCGGCCGGCCGGCAGTGCCGACGGCAATCGCATTCCAGCCCATGGCGTCGGCGAGCTTGCGCACCACCTCGCCGCGCGCATCGGCCACGATCGAGGCATTGGAGGCCGCATTGAAGAAGCCGGTGATCCTGAACAGGGTCGGGATCGGCACGACGAAATTGTCGTCGACCGCGACCACGAGGCAGGCCACGCCGGCGATCGCGCCGCATGATTCCAGGGAGCGGCGCGCGGCGTCGTCGGCGGACGAGGCGCCGAGCACCATGAAATATTGTCCGCCCGGCCCAAGCGCGACCGAGCGCGATTTCGCCGCCGGCACGAACATGTTCTCGAGCCGGACCTTCTGCGGTTCGCGCACGATCGGAAAGTCCTTCGATGCGAACGCCCGCTCGGTCATGGCGTCATGCCGCACCCAGGGCTGCGGCGGCATCGGCGGCTTGCCGTGGGTGTAGACGACAATGTTGCCGACCGCATAGAGCTCGCAGCGTCGCGGTGATTGCGAGGCATCGGCGCGCTTCTGGCACTGCTCGAGCGCGCCGTTGCGCGCGGCCTCCTCGTTCGGCTGGTTCAG
>NZ_JALBHA010000428.1:0-5699 GCF_023006445.1 Bradyrhizobium sp. SHOUNA76 | reverse complement strand
ACGGCAATCGCGATATCGGCGGCGGTATCGACCAGTTCTGGCTCACCGGGAATTTGCGCATCGATCCGGTCGAGCAGATCGATTTCGTCGATCGGCTCCGCCGCCGTGCGCAGCACCTCGACCCTGACGCCCTCGACCCCCGAGCGGGCGAGCTCGGCAAACCCCGCCTCGACCCAGACATCGCCCTTGCCGTCGCTCATGAAGGAAGCCTCGCAGATTCTTGATACGGTGCCGTATTGCTAGCGCGACGGAGCCCTGATACGCTACCGTATCAAGAAGCCGCCAAAGGCGGAACAGGGCAGGAGGAATTGCGATGGAGCAGGAGGCGACCTATCGCGGCACGGTCTATCCGTGGCAATGCGATCATGTCGGCCACATGAACATCATGTGGTATGTCGGCAAGTTCGACGAGGCCAATTGGAATTTGTTCGCCCGCCTTGGGTTGACGCCGAGCTACTTGCGCAGTTCCGGCCGCGGCATGGCGGCGGTGCAGCAGAACATCACCTATAGGCGCGAGCTCCTCGCCGGCGACATCGTCGAGATCCGCAGTCACCTGCTTGAGATCAGCGACAAGTCGATCCGGTTCCGGCACGAGATGAGGAATGCCGAGACCGGCGAAATCGCCGCGACTTGCGAGATTACCGGCGTGCAGATGGATCGTGCGCTGCGGAAGTCGGCGCCGTTCGCGGATGCCATCCGCCAAACCGCCTTGAGGCATCTTGCCGAACCGGCCGAGGTCTGAGCCATGGCGGCGTTCGAGCCTAAAAATCCGGGCTATCGCGCGGCTGCCATTGCCTTGTTCGACGGTCAGCCGGCGATGCGCACGCTCGGCATCGTGATCGTCCGCCTTTCGCCGGGCGAGGTCGAATTGGCAATGCTGCATTCGCCGGCCTTCACGCAACAGAACGGTTTTGTCCATGCCGGCATCATCACGGCAGGCCTGGACAATGCCTGCGGTGTCGCCGCCTTCACTCTGATGCCACCCGAGGCCGACATCCTCACCGTCGAGTTCAAAACCACGCTGCTTGCACCCGCCCGCGGCGAACGCTTCGTCTTCAAGGCCGAGGTGGTGAAGCCCGGCCGCACGCTGACCTTCTGCGAGGCCAGAGCCTTTGCCGAGCACGAAGGCAAGATCACACCTATCGCCACCATGACCGGGACGCTGATGGCGATGCTACCCCGCGCCCGGCACGCGATGACTTTACGCCCGCAACGCTCTATATGAGCGTAACAATTCCCGGTCCCGAACCGTATTCGCGGAGATGGGACCGAAACGGGACGAGATATGGCTGGATTTGAGAATAAAGGCCTGGTGCCGACGCGGCGCGCGGCGCTGACGCTGATCGGGGCGGGCGCCCTCGCGGCGGGTCGCATCACGTCGGCGCGGGCAGCCGCCGATAATGACGAGGTGCTGACCGAAGCCAAGGTGCTGCGCGATCCCGACACGCCCGTCGCCGGCAACCCCAACGGCAACGTCACCATCGTCGAATGGTCCGACTACAATTGCCCCTATTGCCGCAAGCTCGAGCCCGAGCTGCGCCAGGTCGTCCAGGACGATGGCAAGGTGCGGCTGGTGATGAAGGACTGGCCGATCCTCGGGCCGGTCTCGGTCACGGCGGCGCGGACCGCGCTCGCGGCGAAATTCCAGGACAAGTACCATCCGGCCCATGACGCCTTGATGGGCGTCAGCTCACGCCTGACCGAGCCGCGTATCAACGAGTTGCTGGCGGCCGCCGGCGTCGACATGGATCGCCTGAAACGCGACCTTGCCGACCATGGCAGCGACATCGACGCCCTGCTCAAGCGCAACAACGAGCAGGCTGAAGCCTTTGGTTTCAGCGGCACCCCATCCTTCATCGTCGGCAAGTACCGCGTACCCGGCGTGCTCAGCATGACCGAGTTCGAGCAGGTCATCGCCGATGCCCGCAAGGCCAAGATGAACTGACGCGCAGCGTTGATCGGAGCCAACACAAAGGCGCCGCCGCGGATCCGCGACGGCGCCTCGTTCATGATACGGCATCGTTACTTCGACGAGATCCGGACCCAGTCCTTGTGCGCGCGATCGCGCAGCGCATCCCAATCCGCCTTCGCCACGTCCCAGTTCACGATGGTGCGATTGGTGATCGCCACCTCGCCATTGGCGACCGATGACGTCTGCATGGAATCATAGACATAGACGCCGCCCGCAAGCAGCAGCGCGCCCAGGACCATTCCGAAAAAAGTCTGCATGGCGAACCTCCGGTGACCGGCAATAACGTCGGCCCGGAGCGATGGTTCCGGGGCAGTACGGCGCAGGTAAGGTCGGATCGTTCAGGTCCCATTCAGCCACTCCAGCAGCTCCGCGTTGATCTCGCGCGGATAGGTGTGGCTGAGGTCGTCGATCTCGCGATAGGTGACATCGGCGCCGGCCGCTGCGAGCGCCGCCTGCGTCTGGCGCGCGGTCTGCACGGGAAACATCCAGTCGAGCTTGCCGTGGGTGATGAAGACAGGCAGCCTCTGCAGGCGCGTGGCGTCGGCCATCTCCGCCATCAGCGGATGGAAGGTCGCGGACACCGGCGCCAGATGGGTGAAGGGCGAGGCTCCGTCGAGCCCGCTCACGTAACAGAAGGTGCCGCCGTCGCTCATCCCGGTCAGCAGCATGCGCGAGGCATCGACGGTCCAACGGCCGCGCACGGTTTCGAGGATGCGCATGAGATTGGGCGTATCGGCATCGTCGCCCATCAGCGCCCAGGTCGGGCCGGTCGCGGTCGGCGCCACCAGGATCGCACCACAGCTGCGGGCGTCGCGCAGCCAGCTCCACAGGAAGCCGCGGCCGTTGCCGCTGCCGCCATGCAGCGCCATCACCAGCGGCATGGCGCGATCGGCCAAGTAATATTCGGGCACATAGACCGAGAAGCCGCCGCGGCTGCCGGGCTCGTTGTGATCGTGGAAGATGCCGGTATTTTCGCGCGCGCCGACTTCGAGCCGCGACAACAGGTTCGCATTTTCGCGATTGGCGTCGTTGAGGAAGAAGCTGCTCACCGGTGGAAATTGCACCGAAAGGGGATAAAGCGCCTCCTGCGCGCGCGGCAGGTGGCGCAGCGCGCGGAAAACCGCGACGAGATCGCCATTGCCGCGCTCGACCTCGCGGATGCCGGCAAAGGCGGCGAGCGTCTCGTCGCAGGCGCGGTCCAGTCGCTCGCGCAGGCCGGCGAACTGGTCCGGCCAATCCGCGATCGCAATACGTGCGGCCTGCAGTGCCTCATCCGGCGCGCCGATCGCGTTCATGACAGAAGCAAAGGCCGGCGGATGCAGATGCCTTTGGAAAAATCCAAGCGCTTCCAGCGCATTGAGCAGTGGCGGGAGCACGGCCACGATGTCATCGATCACGGCCTCGGTCATCGCGGCTTCCTCCGGACGTAGGGCAATGTCGATGCCATCCGGCCATATGGTCGCGCTACTTGCCCGGCACCTTCTCCTGAGTCTTAAATCCCAGGTACGCGGAATTGACAATCCCCATGAGCATGAGGAGATAGGCGTCGAATTCGACGAAGATGAAATTCGCGACGGCATTCCAGGCAAAGATGATCGCGAGGATGCCGGTCCAGCCAATCATCTGGATTCTGTGCAGCTTGGGACCGCCGCCGTCCGAGATCAGATCGGCCCAGAAGCCTTTCGTTATCTCCCTTTCGACCGGTTTGTCGGGGTCATCTCTGTCCAGGATAACGGCGGTGAGTCCCGTCACGCTGTTGATGCCGAGCAGGACGAGGATCGCTTCTGTGATGACGTTTCTGTAAATTCCCAGAGTGAGCCAGATGAAGATGAAGCCCGCGATCGACAGGCCGAGCCACAGCGCCATTTGAGCCCGGCCTAGGCTGAAGCTACCTCCCGGATGGTCTTTTGTGGAGGCGTTCTTGCAGGCAAGCAGCACTTGCGTGGCCTGCGCAGATCTGTCGGCGAGCGCCTGATTGGCGGGATCAGCTGCGGCTGCCGCACGGGCAATTCTGTCATTGTACTCCGCGATCTCGATGTTCGAGAGTGCATGGTCGCGCAATATGCTCGAGTTGGCAGCGAAGATCGCGAACGCGACGGCGAGCAGGATAACCGATAGAGCGCCGAGGCCGACGACCGGCGGCCAGTACACTCGGAATCTGATCGCCTCCTGGCGCTCGATTTCCGGAGTACTGCCTTGAGATCGCGACAGCCCTACCCGGAGCGATGCGACCCCTCGATCTGTTTTTCCCCCGAGCAATTTGCGCCAGAATTTGGCGTCCTCTGACGTTGCGTCGGGATTTTGACCGAATTTGTAAGAGAGCAACTGGGGTGCTGGCGTTGCACGTGCACCAAGCGCTAGCGGAGATCGGCTGCCGTTCAGGAAGAGCGAGACGGCCTCGATCGGAGCTGGCTGATCGCGGGCCGCTTTGGCCGCCACGAGCGCCAACTTGACGGCGGCCAGCTCCCTTTCGGGCCCGTCCTTTTTGCCCGCTGGCGCATTGTCGAACGCGGTCTGAGCGGCAACGACTTCCTTCTCCTTCAGCTCAACTGTCGCCTTGAGCTTGTCCAGCGAGGCTTGTGACGCGACTCCGGCCGCGACTACGCAAATGTGGCCGTCCAGTCTGACTGTGGGAGGCCAGACCGCGACGATGCGCAGCTTCCCCTCATTGTCGGACTTTGCCTCCTCGCTCAACGGATTCGGCTGTTCGAGATCCTTGTTGAGTTTGGGTCCGCAGTCGTCGCGTGCATCTTTCGCACTTGATACCACTACTCCCGCAGCGGATTTCGACTCGTAGAGCCATTGATCGAAATGAGCCTCGAACGCCACGATAAGGACGCAGGACACAAGTAGAATGAGACCAAGGACCGCCAGAACTCTGGTTGTCTTTCTGGTGGGTTCGTTTTGTAAATTGATCCCCGACGCGGACAGCAAAGCGTCCTCCCCAAATCAATTCCATTACGCATTATTCAAATATTCCTGAATTGGATCAGAGACACGTTTAAATTGCAAGTTGCAAAAACGCCGCGTCCTCAGTGAGTCGCGGCGAGCGCGCGCATCCGGGCCAGCCTTACTCAGCTCAGGGTTATCCTGTGGTGCCGATCAATGCAGCTTCGGCGCCTTCAAGAGCTTGAAGCGATCGGTCGATGTCACCGTGACGTCGAAGGTGACGCCTTGGTGATGCACGGTCAGCGGCACGTCGACGCCGGCGGCGCCGAGCGACCACATCTTCTTGTAGAAGGCGGTCTGGCTCGTGACCTTGTCGCCGTCGACGGCGAGGATGATGTCGTCGGTCTTGAGTTCGGCGCGCGCCGCCGGACCGTTGGCGGAGATCCCGATCACCACCACGCGGTTGTCGATCTCGGTCGAGTAGAGCCCGAGCCAGGGCCGCGCAGGCTTGTTGACGCGACCAAACTTGCGCAGATCGTCCAGGATCGGCTTCAACAGGTCGATCGGCACGACCATGTTGACGTGCTCGGCCTTGCCGTCGCGTTCACGCTCCAGCTGAAGCGAGCCGATGCCGATCAACTCGCCGCGCTCGTTGAGCAGCGCGGTGCCGCCCCAGTTCGGATGCGCGGGATAGGTGAAGACGGCTTCGTCCAGCAGATATTCCCAGTAACCGGCGAATTCCTGCTTGGCCACGATCTGGCTCGCGACCGAGCGCGTGCGGCCGCCGGCGCCGCCGACCACGACGCGGTCGCCGATCTGGCTTGCCGCCGACGAGCCG
>NZ_JALBHA010000427.1:0-5710 GCF_023006445.1 Bradyrhizobium sp. SHOUNA76 | reverse complement strand
GCCGACTTTGGCCGCAGACCGAAATCGCGAAGGCGTGGATCGCGCAGGCCGAGTCCGGCGAGGCGGGCGCAGCGGACGAGGCGCGTGCGGCGCTGGTGCGGCTCGAACGGCATTATCTCAACCATCCCGTGAGGGGCGGCTGGTACGACCAGTTCGATCGCGACGGCAAGTCGCTGATCGACACCATTCCCGCGTCGTCGTTCTATCATGTTCTCTGCGCAGTCACGGAAGCGGAACAGGTGCTGGAGTAAGTGTCTCTTGTTCTGACGCGTTTTCTTCACGCGAACCGGTCCCACTTCGCTTGAAAACGCTATGTCAAAGCCAGCGCTTGCGCCGCTTGAAGCTCTTGAGGTTCTTGAAGCTCTTGCGCTGGTCGCCCGCGCCGCCGAGGTAGAATTCCTTGACGTCCTCGTTGTCGCGCAACTCGTCGGCGGTGCCGTCAAGCACGACCTTGCCCTGCTCCATGATGTAGCCGTGGCTCGCCACCGACAGCGCGGCGCGCGCGTTCTGCTCGACCAGGAGGATGGTGACGCCGAGATCGCGGTTGATTTTCTGGATGATCGAGAACACCTCTTTCACCAGCAGCGGCGACAGGCCCATGGAGGGCTCGTCCATCAAGATCATCTTTGGGCGCGCCATCAGCGCCCGGCCGATCGCGAGCATCTGCTGTTCGCCGCCGGAGAGGTAGCCGGCAAGGCCGGTACGCTCTTTCAGGCGCGGAAAATAATTGAAGACCATGTCGAGGTCGGCGTCGACCTCGCGGTCCCTGCGGGTGAAGGCTCCGAGCTTGAGGTTCTCCAGGGACGTCATGTCGGCGACGATGCGCCGCCCCTCCATCACCTGGAAGATGCCGCGGCGGACGATCTTGTCGGGATCGATACCGTCGATCCGCTCGTTTTCGAACACGATTTCGCCGCGCGTGACTTCGCCGTCCTCGGTCTTGAGCAGCCCCGAGATCGCCTTCAGCGTCGTCGACTTGCCGGCGCCGTTGGCACCCAGCAGCGCCACGATCGCCCCCTTGGGCACCTCGAGGCTGAGGCCGCGCAGCACAAGGATGACGTCGTCATAGACGACCTCGATGTTGCGCACTGCGAGGAGGGGCGGGGCGGCGACGGCCGTCGGCTTGGTGCGGGATGCTTCGAGAGTGTCGGTCATTGGTGTGCCTACCAAATAGCTACGCTCGTCATGCCCGGGCTTGTCCCGGGCATTCACGTACTTCGTGCCGTGAAGTCAGACGTGGATGGCCGGGACAAACCCGGCCATGACGTCCTGAGTTTGCGTTACCAGCCCAGCAATTCCGGCTTGCGCGGCAGCTCGACGGTCTTGACCTTCTCGAGCTTGATCGTGCCCTTGGCCATGAGATCGTTGAGGTCGCCGTCGGTCGCGCCCGAGATCTTGGTGCGATAGAGATCGACCTTCAGCGTGCCGCGATGGTCCTTGTCGGTCCAGGTCGAGGCATTGCAGACGCCTTCCATGCCGGCCGGCACCCAATCCTTCTTCTGGTAAAAGCCCTTGGCGACGTTCTCACCGGTGGCGCCGCCGTTCTTGGCGGCCCAGTCGATCGCCTCCTTCATGTACAGCGCCGAGCAGACGGCCGCGACGTAGTGCACGGGACGATAGACCTTGCCGCTGGCGTCGGACATCTTCGAGATCTCCATCAACGTCTTCATGCCGGGCGCATCGCCGCCCCAGCTCACCGCGGTGCGCAAGGGGAAGATCACGCCGTTGGCGGCATCGCCGGCCGTCTTGGCGGCGTTCTCGTCCATGCCCCAGACATTGCCCATGAACTGGATCTCGACGCCGGCGGTCTTGCAGGCCTTCAGCACCGAGATGTTGGAGGCGGCGGTGTTGCCGAGATAGGCGTAGTTGGCACCCGAAGATTTCAGGCTCAGGCACTGCGCGCTGTAGTCACCCGGCGCGAGCGCGAACACCAGCGGCGGCAGCACCTCGAAGCCGAGCTCCTGCGCCATTGCTTCACCGGCAGCCTTCGGCGCGTTCGGATAGGGATGGTTGGCGCCCATGTGCACGAATTTCGGCTTGCCGGACTTGCCCTTGGCCTTCCAATCCTCGGCGGCCCACATCAGCATTGCGCGCAGCGAGTCCGAATAGCTCGGGCCATAGAAGAAATTGTAGGGCGCGGGCTTGGCCTTGCCGCTGACGCCTTCGGGATCGGTGAGGGCGGCGGCATAGGAGCCGGACATGTCGGGAATCTTGTCCTGGGCGAGGAAGCCGGTCAGGGCCTCGGTGTCGGCCGTGCCCCAGCCCATGATCGCGGCGACCTTAGAATCCGGCGCCGACCACTTCTTGTAGAGCGCGATCGCGCGCGGCACCTGATAGCCATAGTCGTTGGTGTCGACGTTGAGCTGCTTGCCGCCGACGCCGCCGTTCTTGTTGACCCAGGCGAAGGTGTCGGCGACGGCCTGACCAAAGGGCGTGCCGACGTCGGAGGTGCCGCCGGAATAGTCGGCGAGGTGCCCGATCGCGATCTGCGCCTGCGCGCCTGCCGAAAATGCGGCGATCGCCATGGCGAGCGATGCGGTGCTCAAAAGGGACTTCATCGTCATGGGTCGGTTCCTCCTGTTTATTGTTTAAGTGAAGTTGCCCGCGCTCAATGCGAGAACGGGTAGAGTTTCCAGTACGCCTTGATCTGCCGCCAGCGATGCGCGAGCCCGTCAGGCTCGAACATCAGGAACGCGATGATGATCACCCCGATCGCGATCTCGCGCAGGAAGGTGATGTTGGTGTTGAGCGACAGCGCCTTGTCGATCGCGCCGCCCTTCAAATAGTGGCTGATGAACTCCATCCCCTCGGGCAGGAGCACCACGAAAGCGGTGCCCATCAGCGTGCCCATGATCGAGCCGGTGCCGCCGATGATGATCATGGCGAGGAACAGGATCGAGCGCTCGATGCCGAAACCCTCCTGCGACACCACGAGCTGGTAGTGCGCGTAAAGGGCGCCGGCGATGCCGGCGAAAAAGGCGGCGAGCCCGAACGACAGCGTGCGGTATTTCGTCAGGTTGATGCCCATGATCTCGGCGGAGAGATAATGGTCGCGGACCGCCACAAGCGCGCGGCCGTCGCGGGTGCGCATCAGATTGGTGACGAGGACATAGCTCGCCAGCACATAGGCCAGCACGACGTAGAAATACTGTTTGTCGCCGCGCAGCGTGTAGCCGAAGATCGAGAACGGGTTTGCGCTTGCCGGCACCGAGCCGCCGGAGAACCATTCGGCACGGGAGAAAAAGTCGAGCAGGATGTATTGCGCGGCGAGCGTTGCGATGACGAGGTAAAGCCCCTTCAGCCGCGCCGCCGGGATGCCGAAGATCAGGCCGACCAGCGCGGTGACGATGCCCGCGAGCGGGATTGCGAAGAACACCGGGATCGGCGCGTTGTTGGAGATGTACGCCGAGGTGAAGGCGCCGAGCAGGAAGAAGGCCGCGTGCCCGATCGAGATCTGACCGGTGAAGCCGACCAGGATATTCAGGCCGAGTGCCGCGATCGAGAAGATGCCGATCTGGATCAGGATGCTGAGCCAGTAGCCGCTGAAGAATTGCGGCGCGAGGCACAGCAGCAGCACGCCCGCGATGGCGAAGTTGCGGCTGGTGGTGGTCGGGAAGATCGTGGTGTCCGCCGCGTACGAGGCGCGGAAATCACCAGCAGGAATGAGGGCAGGGCCGGCCATGGTCAGATCCGCTCGATGTCATGGGTGCCGAACAGCCCGTAGGGCTTGATCATCAGCACGATGATGAGGACGTAGAACGGCGCGATCTCGTAGAGATTGCCCCAGTGCAGGTATTCGCTGTCGATATATTGCGCGACGTTCTCGAGCAGGCCGATGATGATGCCGCCGAGCACGGCACCGCCGACCGAATCGAGCCCGCCGAGGATCGCCGCCGGAAACACCTTGATGCCGTAACCGGCAAGGCCCGAGGACACGCCGTTCACGACCGCGACGACGACGCCTGCAACCGCCGACACCGTCGCCGAGATCGCCCAGGCCATCGCGAACACGCTCTTCACGGAGATGCCGAGCGACTGCGCCACCTGCTGGTTGAACGCGGTGGCGCGCATCGCAAGACCATATTTGGATGCGCGGAAGAACCAGGCCATGCCGATCATCATCGCGACCGACACCACGAGGCTCATGACATAGACGGTCTGGATCTGGAGGCCGAACAGGCTGACCGACTGGCTCTCGAACACGCGCGGGAACGGCTGCGGATTGACGCCGAACATCCATTTCAGCGTCGCCTGGAGCACGGTGGAGAGGCCGATCGTCACCATGATCACCGAGATGATGGGCTCGCCGATCATCGGCCGCAGGATCAGGACCTGGACCGCAATGCCGAACACGAACATGAATACCAGCGTCATCGGCATGCCGATCCAGAACGGCACCTGGTATTTCGCCAGCAGGGCCCAGCACACCCAGGCGCCGACCAGCAGCAATTCACCTTGCGCGAAATTGACGACCTGCGTCGCCTTGTAGATCAGCACGAACGACATCGCGACCACGCCGTAGAGCGTGCCGACAACGAGGCCGTTGACCAGGAGCTGGATGAGGAAGGCGGTGTTCATGTGATGCTCGCGGACAAATGCGGCGCGCTCTTCCCCTCTCCCCTTGTGGGAGAGGGTGGCTTCGCGAAGCGAAGACGGGTGAGGGGTTGTTTCGGCAGTGACGGTGCGGAGAGACCCCTCACCCGAGTAAGGGCGTGGCTGATAGCGGAGAGGCCCTCTCCCACCAGGGGAGAGAGCACATTAACGCGCATCGCGCTCGTTGCCGACGGAAACATCACTCCGCCGCCTCCGCCATGTGACCATGCCCGCCGAGATCCACCACGCGCAGTGTGGTCCGCACCCGCTGCGTGGTGCCGTCCTGGAAGCGGATTACGGTATCGACGGGGATGTCGGCATCGCCGCGGTAGATGGCGTCGATGATCCCGGCGTATTTCTCGTTGATGACGCTGCGGCGCACCTTTCTTGTGCGGGTGAGCTCGCCGTCGTCGGCGTCGAGCTCCTTGTACAGCAGGAGGAAGCGCGAGATGCGCTGGGCCGGCGGCAGCGTGGCGTTGACGGTCTCGACCTCTTTCTGAAGCAGCGCATAGACTTCGGGCCGCGAGGCGAGATCGCTGTAGGTGGTGAAGGAGAGGCGGTTCTTCTCCGCCCATTTCGAGATGATGGAGTAGCGGATGCAGATCATCGCCGCGAGCGCGTCGCGGCCTGCGCCCAGCACCACGGCTTCGGCGATATAGGGCGAAAATTTCAGCTTGTTCTCGATGAACTGCGGCGAGAAGCGCTCGCCGCGCGAAGTCTCGGCGAGATCCTTGATGCGGTCGATGACGACGAGCTGCTGGTTCGCGTTGAAATAGCCGGCATCGCCCGACAACATCCAGCCGTCCCTGATGTCCGCGACGCTGGCCTCGGGATTCTTGTAATAGCCGAGAAACATGTTGGGGTGCCGCACCACGATCTCACCGACGCCATGGACGTCGGCGTTATCGATCCGGATCTCGACGTCGTCTGACATCGGCACGCCGGTTGTATCAGGGTCGACCTTGCCCTCGGGATGCAGCGTGTAGGCTCCCAGCAGCTCGGTCTGGCCGTACAGGGTGCGCAGCGGCACGCCCATGGCCTGGAAGAACTTGAAGGTCTCAGGACCGAGCGCCGCGCCGCCGGTCGCGGCCGAGCGCAGCCGGGTGAAGCCGAGGCG
>NZ_JALBHA010000426.1:0-5728 GCF_023006445.1 Bradyrhizobium sp. SHOUNA76 | reverse complement strand
GTGCCCGGCGTCTATGCCGTCGGCGACGTCCGCTCCGGTTCGGTCAAGCGCGTCGGCGGCGCCATCGGCGAGGGCGCCCAGGTCGTGGCCTCCCTGCACGGCTATCTCGGCGACGCCGCAAAACCGGCGCTTTAAAGCCCGCTCCGGAAAAAGTGTGAAGCGGTTCTCCGCAGGATCGCGCTCACCAATAAGTCAAGCAGAAGACAAGCGCGTGGCAAGACGAATCCGGCTTGCCATCGTGCGGCGTCATGCGTGACTATCTTCCCTCATCCTGAGGGGCGCGCAGCGCGCGCGTCTCGAAGGATGAAGGCCCGGATGCATCTGGGCCTTTCGTGGTTCGCGTGGCGATGCGCAAGCATCGTCCGCAAGCGTGCTTCGCACGCTCCTCACCATGACGATCTACAAACAAAACGCTTAACGGGAGAACTAAATGGCTGAAATCGTCGTGCTCTACAAGACACCCAAGGATGCTGCCGCCTTCGACAAGTACTATGCCGAGACGCATATCCCGCTCGCCAAGAAGCTTCCCGGCCTGAAGAAATACGCCGTCAGCAAGGGGCCGGTCGCATCTCCCGCCGGGCCTTCCGGAATCCATCTCGTCGCCATCCTCACCTTCGATAGCGTGGCCGCCATCCAGTCGGCATTCGGCAGCGAGGAAGGCAAGGCGACCGGCGCCGACGTGCCGAAATTCGCCAGCGGCGGCGCCGACCTCCTGATGTTCGACACCAAGGAAGTGTGAAGGGATCGATTCAACTTTCGTCGAAGGTGACGAACCACCAACTGCTGTCGTTTGCGACAGTGGTACAAAAAATTCAGCCATGCGTTTGTCGATTCGCACGATGACGCATGGCTGCGCACATGCATGCGGCGACAACGCATGTGGCAATTCCATGAGCACCGTAATACTACTCTCCTCATCTCAACGCGGAGAGTAGGAGAGATGTCATGGTCCTTGGCTTGAGCCTGCCTGCCTTCACTTTGGTCCACGTCATCATCAGCCTGATCGCCATCGCCGCCGGCCTCGTCGTGATGTTCGGTCTGCTCGGCTCGAAGTCGATGCCGGGCCTCACCGCGATCTTCTTGGCCTTCACGATCCTGACCAGCGTCACCGGCTTCCTGTTTCCGTTCGAGAAGCTGCTGCCCTCGCACATCATCGGCATCATCTCGCTGGTGCTGCTCGCCATCGCCTGCGTCGCGCTGTACGGCATGAAGCTCTCCGGCGTCTGGCGTCCGGTCTACATCGTGACCGCGATGATCTCGCTCTATTCCAACGTCTTCGTGCTGGTGATCCAGTCGTTCCTCAAGGTACCGGCGCTCGCCGCGCTCGCGCCGGCAGTGGCGCCGGCGCCACCATCTGGTCCCGTGTTCGCGGTGGTGCAGGGCATCGTCCTTGTGTTCTTCGTCGTGATCACCATCGGCGCCTGGCGCCGCTTCAGGCCGATGGCGTTTGCCTGATCACACGATTCTCAACGTTCCCAGTTGATGCGAGACATCGCATTCGGGACCTTGCGCACCTATCTGCGCATCATCGGCGCGTGCTTGATCACGCGTAGCGCAATGGATCTTCACTGAAAGAGAGCAGTCCATGCCCACCATCACCACCAAAGACGGCGTCGAGATCTTCTACAAGGATTGGGGAAGCGGTCAGCCGATCGTATTCAGCCATGGCTGGCCGCTGTCGTCCGACGACTGGGACGCGCAGATGATTTTCTTCGTCAACAACGGCTACCGCGTCATCGCCCATGACCGCCGCGGCCATGGCCGCTCGTCGCAGGTCGCCGACGGTCACGACATAGATCATTATGCCGACGACCTTGCGGCCGTCACCGCGCATCTCGACCTCAACAACGCCATTCATGTCGGCCATTCCACCGGCGGCGGCGAAGTCGTGCATTACATCGCGCGCCACGGCGAGAGCCGGGTGGCGAAGGCCGCGATCCTCTCCGCGGTGCCGCCGCTGATGGTGCAGACCGCGGCCAATCCCGGCGGCCTGCCGAAGAGCGTGTTCGACGATCTCCAGAAGCAACTTGCCGCCAGTCGCACCCAATTCTATCGCGACCTGCCGGCCGGCCCGTTCTACGGCTACAATCGCCCCGGCGCAAAACCGTCGGAAGCGGTGATCCAGAACTGGTGGCGCCAGGGCATGATGGGCGGCGCCAAGGCGCATTACGACGGCATCGTTGCGTTCTCGCAGACTGACTTCACCGAGGACCTCAAGAAGATCAACGTGCCCGTGCTGGTGATGCACGGCGACGACGACCAGATCGTGCCTTACGCCGATTCGGCCCCGCTCTCGGCCAAGCTGCTGAAAAAGGGCACGCTGAAGACCTACAAGGGCTTCCCGCACGGCATGCCGACCACCCACGCCGAGACCATCAACGCGGATCTCCTGGCATTTTTCAGGGAGTAGAGGAGCTGATCTTGCCCTCTCCCCCTTGCGGGAGAGGGTGGCTCGCTGCGCAGCCACGGGTGAGGGGACTCTCTCCGCGAGTCCGGAATCGTAGGGTGGGCAAAGGCGCACTTGCGCCGTGCCCACCATCGATCCGACGCTGCACAGAAATGGTGGGCACGCTTCGCTTTTCCCACCCTACATACCCTCCAGGGGAGTACACCTCACTTCAGTATCGCTCTGATCGCATCGAAGGTGCGCTTGACGAAAATCTCCGGCTTCTCCCGCGCACCTTCGCCAATCCAGCTGTCGCCGCCGACGCGCATCGCGCCTGTGGCGATCATGGCGACGAGGCGCGCCTTCAGCTGGTCCGATTTGGTTCTGGCGCGGCGGGCGAGCCCGTCGGCCAGCGCGAGTTCGAGCTTTTCGTATTTGAGCTGATCGCGGGCCCGAAGCGCGGGATTGTCGCGCTTGAGCCGCGACATCGCCGCGGCTTCCGCCGGATCGATCCGCTTGACCGCCGCTGCGATAACATTTTCCGCGGCCGTCAGCATGGGTTCATCCGCAGGCCGGGCAACAATCTCGGCGACCAAGGCGCTTGCCGCGCCTTCCTGCCAGGCGGCGACCACGTCCTCCTTGGATGCGAAATAATGGAAGAAGCTCCGGCGCGACACGTCCGCCGCTGCTGCGATGTCGTCGATGGTCGTGGCTTCGAAGCCGCGCTCCAGGAACAGCGTCATCGCCGCCCGGGTCAGGCGCGCGCGGGTCTCCTGCTGCTTGCGCTGGCGCAGGCCGGTGCCATCAGGGGAATTTTCGCCTGGGGGCAATGACTTGACGCGTTTCCGGACGACCTTCGAAGGCTTCAAATCGGCTCGCCTCTTGTAAACTTGCACTCAGTGCACATTTAGACCCGTCGCGGGCCTCGTTCCAGCCCCGAACGGAGAATGGCATGACCGACTGGACCATGGCAGATATCCCCTCTCTCGCCGGCAAGACGGCCGTGGTCACGGGAGCGACGGGCGGCCTCGGTTATGAGACGGCGATGGCGCTGGCGGGCGCCGGTGCCATTGTCATACTCACCGGACGCAGCGACGCAAAGGGCCTGCGGGCGATCGAAGGCATTGGCGAGCGGTTTCCCAACGCGCTGATCGCCTACGAGCATCTCGATCTCGCCAGCCTCGCTTCCGTCGCCGATTTCGCCAAGCGCTTTGCCGCCGGCAACGAGCAGGTCGATCTCCTCGTCAACAATGCCGGCGTGATGGCGCTGCCGAAACGGCAGCAAACCGAGGACGGTTTCGAGATGCAGCTCGGCACCAACTATCTCGGCCACTACGCCTTGACGGCGCACCTGTTGCCGCAGCTTCGCCGCGCGAAGGCGCCTCGTGTCGTCAATCTCTCCAGCCTTGCGCACCGCTCCGGCGCGATCAATTTCGACGATCTGCAGGGCAAGCACGCCTATCGCGCGTGGCGCGCCTACAGCCAGTCCAAGCTGGCGATGCTGATGTTTTCGCTCGAATTGCAACGCCGTAGCGACGCGGCCGGCTGGGGCCTGATGAGCCTTGCGGCGCATCCCGGCTTCGCGCGCACCGATCTCGTCGCGAACGGCCTGGGCGCCAACTCGCTGCAGTGGCGGGTCGGCCGGCTACTCCAGCCGCTGTTCAGCCAGTCCGCTGCCGATGGCGCACTGCCAACGCTGTTCGCCGCGACTTCGCCCACAGCGGAGCCCGGCGGATATTACGGTCCGAACGGATTCTACGAAATGAAGGGGGCGCCCGCGGTGGCGAAGATCATGCCGCACGCGAAGGCTCTCGCTGCGGCGGCCATGCTGTGGGATGCCTCGGCGACATTGACTGGTGTATCCTTCGACGAGATCGCGGCCGCCGCTTGAGCCGCGCGAGCCGGTTGGGGACGTCCCGATGCAAGTCATCATCTTCGGCGCGACCGGCATGATCGGGCAGGGCGTTCTGCGCGAATGCCTGATCGATCCCGGCATCGACCGTGTGCTCGTGGTCGGCCGCAGCCCGACCGGCGTGCGCAACGCCAAGCTCGTCGAGATCATCCACGACAATTTTCTGGACTATTCGGCGATCGAAACGCAGCTGACCGGCTTCGGTGCCTGCTTTTTCTGCCTCGGCGTCTCCTCGATCGGCATGCGCGAGGAGCGCTACCGGCATCTTACCCATGACCTCACGCTCGCGGCAGCGACGATGCTGGCACGCCTCAACCCGCAGATGATCTTCACCTACGTCACCGGGGCCGGCACTGATACCACCGAGCAGGGTTCGCGGATGTGGGCGCGGATCAAGGGCAAGACCGAGAACGATCTGCTCAAGCTGCCGTTCAGAGCCGCCTATATGTTCCGGCCGGGTGCGATCCAGCCCCTGCACGGCGCCCGTTCCAAGACCGCCTGGGTGCAGGCGGTCTATACCGCAACCTGGCCCCTCTGGTCGGTGCTGCGCCGGCTCTCGCCGCGGCTCGTCACCTCCACCGAGCAGATCGGTCGCGCCATGATCCGCGTCGCCCGGGAGGGGTATCCGCGGAAGGTGCTGGAAATGGAGGATATCAATGGCCTCTAACCCGCCGACCCGGTAGTTTGGACGGAAATTTCGGGGCCTGTGTGCGTTGAGCCCGATCCACTCCGAAGGAGAAGCGTCGGCGATGCCGCCCCAGCTCAAATTGATCGCACTCGACGCCGACGATCTCGCCGTGATCTCGACCCATGTCCAGGACGCGCATGTCCAGGCCTCCGACATCCTCTGGCGACAAAGCGAGAAGCGGCTTGTGGTCGGGATGAGCCGGCTGGACTGGGAGCAGACGCTGGAGGGCGAGGCCGAGCCGCGTCGGCTGGTCTCCGCGCTCCGCTTCGACCGCGTGCTCGCTTGCAAGTCGCGCAACATCGACCTCACAGCTCCCGACAAGGTCCTGGACCTTGTCGGCATCGAGTTTCACCCGAGGGACGGCCGCGACGAGGAGCCCGCCGGCAGCGCCCTGCTTTTGTTCGCGGAAGGTGGCGCCATCCGGCTCGACGTCGAATGCCTGGAATGCGAGCTGACCGACCTCGGGGCGGATGCACTGGGAACGGGGGTGGAGATCGAGGGGGAGGTGTGAGGTTGCCGGTATACCAGCCGTACCGCCCCCGTGCCCGCGCGCCTTGCGAGGGTTGACGTCGCTTCCCCGCCGCGCCATTGAGCAGGGGACCTGGTGCGCCAACCCGCCCCAAAGACCAGCCAGAAGCCAAGCCAGACATGCCCGTTCGCCTCGACCGCAGCAGCGCCGATTTTGACCAGCGATTCGCGGCCTTCCTTGCCGCCAAGCGCGAGGTCTCGGCCGACGTCGAGG
>NZ_JALBHA010000425.1:0-5734 GCF_023006445.1 Bradyrhizobium sp. SHOUNA76 | reverse complement strand
CGGCGATCCCCTGTTCGTGCGATCCGGCACCGGCATCCGTCCGACCCAGCGCGCCGTGGTGCTGTGGGAGCCGATCGGCGAGGCGCTGGAAAGCGTCCGTGGTGCGCTCGACGAACAGGTGTTCGATCCCGGCCGCGCGCAGACCGAGTTCAGCCTGTCGATGTCGGACTACGTCGCCTCGCTGGTGATGCCGAACCTGCTCGGTCATCTCGGCAAGGTCGCGTCCAAGGCACGCGTCCACACCGTGCCCAACACCGTCATCGAGATCGCCGACCAGCTCGAGAACAACCGGGTCGACTGCGTGCTTAGCGTCTATGTCAACGAGGCGCAGCAGCCGGCCGCCATTCGCTCGCGCTCGCTGTGGACGGTCGACTATGCCTGCTTCATGCGGCGCGGCCATCCGCTCGCCGCACAGAAGCGGCTCAGCACGCGCACTTTCCTCAACGCGGGTCACGTCGATGTGAGCCTCGCGGGCAAGACCCTGCCGTCCTACGACCTCTTCCTCGCCTCGCGCGGGCTGTCGCGCAACCTGGTTGCGACCGTCAATCACTACAGCGCCGCCTACGAGGTCGTGCGCCAGTCCGACCTCATTGCCGTGCTGCCGAGCGACCTGCGTTCGCAATCAAGGCATGCGCCGTTGCTGCACGCCCTGCCGCTGCCGCTCAAGGCGCCGCCGCGCATCGTCAGCCTGTTCTGGCACCAGCGCAACGACACCGTGCCGGCGCAGCGCTGGCTGCGCGAGACCCTTGTCGAGATGTTCGCCGAATCCGACTAAACGCGCGCGGGCCTGACGCGATCCAAAAAGGAAACGGTGCGTTTCTCGAAGCAGCATTGTTGCATCGACCAGCACGGCCTAGCTCCACCGTAAGCAATCCCCTCCTACAGTGACAGGCGCAGGCTGCGCCCAGAGACCTCATCAATGACCGCACCGCTCGAATTCGGCCTGGATACCTTTGGCGACGTCACCACGGACGCTTCAGGCGCCATGCTTCCCCACGCGCAGGTGATCCGCAACGTCGTCGACGAAGCCGTGCTGGCCGACGAGCTCGGCCTCGACTTCATCGGCCTCGGCGAGCATCACCGATCTGATTTCGCGATCTCCTCGCCGGAGACCGTGCTCGCTGCGATCGCATCGCGGACCAAGCGCATCCATCTCGGCTCGGCCGTGACGGTGCTGAGCTCGGACGATCCGATCCGCGTGTTCCAGCGCTTTGCCACGCTCGACGCGCTGTCGAACGGACGCGCCGAGGTGATCCTCGGCCGCGGCTCGTTCACCGAATCCTTTCCGCTGTTCGGCTTCGACCTGCGCAAATACGAAGAGCTGTTCGAGGAGAAGCTCGATCTGTTTGCCGCGCTCTTGTCGCAGAAGCCGGTGACCTGGGAAGGCAAGCTGCGTCCGCCGCTGCGGGACCAGCTGGTCTATCCGCCGGTCGAGAACGGCCGGCTTAAAACCTGGATCGGTGTCGGCGGCAGCCCGCAATCGGTGGTGCGCGCCGCGCATTACGACTTGCCCCTGATGCTCGCGATCATCGGCGGCGATCCCGCGCGCTTTGCGCCCTTCGTCGAGCTCTATCACCGCGCCTTCAAGGAATTCGGCCGACCTGCGCAGCCGATCGGCGTGCACTCGCCCGGCTACGTCGCCGAGACCGATGAAGAGGCGCGCGAGCAGCTGTGGCCGGACTACAAGGCCATGCGCGACCGCATCGGCAAGGAGCGCGGCTGGCCGCCGATGGGCCGCGACGAATTCGTCAACGAAGCCGAGCACGGTTCGCTCTATGCCGGCTCGCCGGAGACCGTCGCGCGCAAGATCGCCAAGACGGCGAAGGCGCTCGGGATCTCGCGCTTCCAGTTGAAATATTCGGCGGGTCCCCTGCCGCACGAGAAGCTGATGAAGAGCATCGAGCTTTATGGCCGGAAGGTGGTGCCGATGGTCAGGGAGATGATGGGGTAGCTGTTAGGCTTCAGTCCGTCTCCGCCCTACGGGCTTCGCTGGACACCACGCTTTGCCCTTCTGGCTTCACGTGGCCGCGCCACGCGTAGCCCGAAGGGCGAAGCATGGTGGGGGAGGCAGGACTCGAACCTGCGAAGCCATGAGGCGGCTGATTTACAGTCAGATTGCAGCTATGAAGTGAATGGAATTGGGAAGCACCCTTCGCGTGAAACGCCGTGTTTTGCTTGACTAGCTGCGAAGGGGTGCGAAGAGCCTCGAAGGTGGGGTGCGAAGGGGCAATTGGCACAGCGGCAGGAGTCGAACCTGCATCGTCCCGACCACATATAGTGACGAACATCGAGGGCTTTATCCAGTTAAGCTACGCTGCGGTGAGAGAATGCATAGCGGAACGGTCCGCACCTCAGTTGACGCTAAGTACAAGGGGAGGCGGTACTAGCCGTCAATTCCAAACTTGCGCGCCGCACGCCGTGTCTTGCCCAATTCGATTTCCAGCGAATTCGCCGTTGAGATTTGAGTTTCCATAAGGTCATTGAAATCTTCCTGCTTCTTTGGATGCCAGCTTGAAATCGCTTCTTTGAACATGGTGGCTATTTGCTCGGAATTCAGTTGGTCCAGATATACTTGGTTTGGTCCGTAGGCTTTGTTGGCCGCCTCGTATTGGTCGGCCTCGTCTTCAAGCCGAAGCGCCAACAACTGTTTGGCCATCGGCGAAAGCCCGGGAAATCGCGCCATCGCCGCGTACGTTTTGATGTTGATTTGAGCCACCCTAGTTTTGTTTTTCTGAGTGACAAAGTTGTCATCGGGACTAACTTCTTCCTCGCCGTCCCGGTCCCATTGCTTACGTTCATCACTGCGGGCGTAACGATTGATTGCGCCCGACAAGCTTTCTTCGGCTTGACCGCTCACCGCCTCAAAAAGAAAGCTGCAAAGGTCGGCAAACTGCGAACCGGGGGTGGTCACTAATTTTGGCCCATTCCACATCGTACACATGTGGTGAGCGTATTCGACGACGGTGGTGCGCGAGTCATTGCCGGATAAGAATAACGCTTTGAATGGTCCGTACAGATTTAGATTGATCTTGGCCTCTACAATTTCCCCGACGCCCGCGCACATTCTAAGTTGGCCGATCAGTTCACTAAGGTGCAGTGGTCGTTCCCCATACGGATGGTAGACCCTCCAAAAACCGTCAAATTCGCTATCCAAAAGTTGGTTGGCCTTTTCGATTGCTTCCGCCGCCTTGAGAGTTGCCTTAATCGCGTTCGTCAGGCGTTCCTGCGTTTCTCTTGCTTGGCGATCCTTTCGGGGCGAGGCCGCAGTGATGTGAAAGTCTCCATGACAATCATCTATCATGCGAAACAATCCGGCCAGATTATCCCGGTCGTTGAAGAGCCGAAGAATTGACGGGAGGAGGCTAGTCAACCGAGTACAGAACGCCTTGTTTTTCTTTATCTCTCTCGCAGCTTCGGCGTCTGTGATATCGGCGCGAACCAACGCGCTGAGTGAGTAACCCGTCAGGTAATCAGCATCTGGTACCAGCGTCTCCGCATAGGCCAGCGCCTCTTCCTTCTTGTGGCCATGCCTCACTGAGCGTAGGGCGACCCTCACATCCTCGCGGGTGAATTCGTCACGGCGAAGCATCAGTTCAAGCTCGTCGTCGTCAACGAAGCGCATTAGCGGCTCGCGTGGCGTTCTAGCGTGCGTCACGGTTAACGGCTCGTCCCTTTTCCGTCACGACGGAAGCATACGGGGAGTCAAACCGGTTCAGAACAGGCGGCGCACTCTTTACGGGACTTTTCCCGGGATGTTCGCCTCCGGGATTCTCACAAGGCGCGAACTAATGGAGGTCAGGGCCGCACCAAAGGACGGGATGCTTCCCATACGCTTCCCAGCTATGGGGCGCTCAGAGGCACTGGGAAGCTTGTCAGGCTAACTCATTGAAAAGATTGGTGGGGGAGGCAGGACTCGAACCTGCGAAGCCATGAGGCGGCTGATTTACAGTCAGCTCCCTTTGCCACTCGGGACACTCCCCCGCTCGACGGCAGCACAATCGGGCCGGACCTTGCCGGCGACCGAAGACGGCCATGGAACGTGAAGGCCGCGACAGCCCGGATGGGGGCGCGACCGGGCGCGTTTATGGGCGATGCGGTGGGGCAAAGTCAACCGAGGCGAACAGCTAAAATCGTCCCTGAAGCCAGCCAAATTGCCATATTCCGGGACCCGTGACACAAGCGAGCCCATGAAGGATCGAAAATTCACCCCCAGGGGTCCCCGCGGCGGGGCTAAGCCCTTCAATCGGCCCGGGAAATCGGCCGGCCGGCCGGCCTGGCGCGACCGTGATTCGCACCCCGACGGGCCTGTCATCCTCTACGGCTGGCACACCGTCACCATGGCGCTGGCCAATCCGGAGCGACGGATCCGCAAGCTGACGCTGACCGAGAACGCCGCGAAGCGGCTTGCCGACGAAAATATCGAGACCAGCGTCACCCCCGAGATCGTCCGGCCCCAGGAGATCGACCGCCTGCTGTCGCCCGATGCCGTGCACCAGGGCCTGCTCGCCGAGGCCGATCCCCTGCCCTCGCCTGATATCGAGACCCTGACGCAGGAAGGCATGGTGCTGGTGCTCGATCAGATTACCGACCCCCATAATGTCGGCGCCATCCTGCGCTCGGCGGCCGCCTTCGCGGTCAAGGCGATCGTCACCACCGCGCGCCACAGTCCGGAAGCGACCGGCGTGCTCGCCAAGGCCGCCTCCGGCGCGCTGGAGCTGGTGCCGATGGTGACCGTACAAAACCTCGCGCGTGCGCTCACCACGCTGAACGACCTCGGCTTCCAGACCGTCGGCCTCGACAGCGAAGGCAGCGAGGACCTCTCGGACGTCGCACTGCGCGAGCCGCTCGCGCTCGTGCTTGGCGCCGAAGGAAAAGGCCTGAGGCAATTGACCCGCGAGACCTGCAGCGTCGTGGCGCGGCTCGACATGCCCGGCGAGATCAAGAGCCTCAACGTCTCGAACGCCGCCGTGCTCTCGCTCTATGTCGGCGCGAGCCGGCTGGGGCTGATGAAGCGGTAGCGGCTTCGCGTCACAACAAAAAACAAAACGCCCGTCCGCATCGCGGACGAGCGCTTCGCGAACTCGACCGATCAGAGATCAGTAATAGCGGCGCAGCGCGCGGTGGCCGCCGTAGTACGGCATGGGCGCGTGGCGGTGGGCGTAGCCGTAGCGCGGACCGTGGCCGTAGTGCACGCGCGGCAGATAGCCGTAGCGCGGGCCGTAGCCGTAGCGGTACGGACGGTAGTGCGGGCGGTGATAGGGAGCCACGGCGGCGCGATAGCCATAACCGTAATTGGCGGGCGCGACGACCGCGTCTTCACGGTAGGTCGGATACGGCGCGAAGGCGCCCGGGCCGGTGTAGGTCGGGCCCTGGTTGACGTAATAATACTGCGTGGTCGGCTCGGCGAGACGCTCATAGGCGCCATAGCCGGCACCATAACCGTAGCCGCCGCAACCGGTGTTGCAGCCGGAATAGACCGGCGCAACCGGCTGGCATGGGTTGAAGCCGCAGGCCGCGGCCGGCGCGGTCGCGGCGAACATCACGGCAGCCGCCGCGACCAGTCCCGAAATCATCTGACGCATTACTCTCTCCTGTTGAATTCCGTTTGTTGGTTTTGACGTTTCTTAACCCGGCGGCCTGCCGGGTATCTCGGTGCGCGGCCGCGGTCGCGGTGGCCGCGGACGATCGTTGATCTCGGGCGCGAGGATCACCGGCGGCGGATCGACCGGGACAT
>NZ_JALBHA010000424.1:0-5743 GCF_023006445.1 Bradyrhizobium sp. SHOUNA76 | reverse complement strand
GCTGCAGCGGGTGCCTCGGCAGCTTTCGGAGGCGCGGCCGAAGCGCTGGGCTTGGCGGCGCCCGCCGCCTTCACATCCTCGCCCTCGCCCGCGAGCACCGCGATCACGTCGTTGACCGGGACATCCTGCGTACCCTCGGGCACCAGGATCTTGGCGATCGTGCCCTCGTCGATGGCCTCGACCTCCATGGTGGCCTTGTCGGTCTCGATCTCGGCGATGACGTCGCCGGATTTGACCTTGTCGCCTTCCTTCTTCAGCCACTTGGCGAGGTTGCCCTTCTCCATCGTCGGCGAAAGAGCGGGCATCAGGATGTTGATGGGCATGCTGACCTCACGAAGAACTTCTCAAAACGTCGTCTTCGACAGCGAAGACGAACTGACCAGGTTTAGTTGCCGATGTCGCCCTGCCACAGGCGCTCATTGGCAGGATTGGAACGCCAAGTCTTCATCATGGTGATGGAGCGGTCGTCGGCAAGGTCGATCCAGGGGATGCCGAACTTGTCGAGAATGTCCTTCGAGCCCTCGAAGGTGACGGATTCTCCGATCACCACCAGCTTGACCTTAAACAGCGCCAGCGCGCCGGCGCACATCGAGCACGGCGACAGCGTGGTGTACATGATCGTGTCGTGGAACGAGATCGCGCCGGCCTCGCGCAGGCAGCTCATCTCGCCGTGCAGGATCACGTTGTTCTCCTGCACGCGGTTGTTGTGGCCGCGGGCGATGATCTTGTTGTCGCGCGTCAGCACGGCACCGATCGGCAGGCCGCCCTGCGCGATCGAAGCCTCCGCCTCGCGGATCGCTTCCAGCATGAAATCGAAGTGATGGGATTCGATCGCCACGGTCAGTGTCCCTTGCCGCGCGGCGTCGTGGTGCCGGTGTCGGTGGGACGCTCGATCTCGGCCTGGAACATCTCCAGGATCCGGTTGAGGGCGTCCTCTTCGGTGTATTCGCTCTCGCGCGCATAGGCGCGCGCGGCGTGGCGGGCGAGATCGACCAGCAAGAGGCCCCACATGTCGGGCTCCTCGAAGGCACGCTGGAACGCCATCGACAGCCCGCCGTCCAGCACGAACACGCGCAGGATCTCGACCGCGTCATCGCGGGTCATGACGTCGGGCGGCAGTGGCTGCTCCTTCGGGCCCGCCATGATCTACCTGTAGCAGACGGCTTTGGCGGCCTCGACAACCTCAGCCGCCGAGGGCAGCGCGAGCTTCTCCAGGTTGGCGGCATAGGGCATCGGCACGTCCTTGCCGGAGACGCGCGTAACGGGCGCGTCCAGATAGTCGAAGGCGTTCTCCATGATGCGCGCGGCGATCTCGGCGCCGACGCCGCTCTGGGCCCAGCCCTCCTCCACCGTGACGGCGCGGCCGGTCTTCTTGACCGAGTTGATAATGGTCTCGGTGTCCATCGGACGCAGCGTGCGCAGGTCGATCACCTCGGCCTCGATGCCCTCCTTGGCGAGTTCGTCGGCGGCCTTCAGCGCATAGGTCATGCCGTTCGACCAGGAGATGATGCTGACGTGGCTGCCGGAACGGACGATGCGGGCCTTGCCGATCGGGATCACGAAATCGTCGAGCTTGGGCACTTGGCCGGTGTGACCGTAGAGCACCTCGTTCTCGAGGAAGATCACCGGATTGGGATCGCGGATCGCGGCCTTGAGCAGGCCTTTGTAATCGGCGGCCGAGAACGGCGCGACGACCTTGAGGCCCGGAACGTTCGAATACCAGGCCGAATAGTCCTGGCTGTGCTGGGCGGCGACGCGGGCGGCCGCTCCGTTCGGGCCGCGGAACACGATCGAGCAGCCCATCTGGCCGCCGGACATATAAAGCGTCTTGGCCGCGGAGTTGATGATCTGGTCGATCGCCTGCATGGCGAAGTTGAAGGTCATGAACTCGACGATCGGCTTCAGGCCGGTCATCGCGGCGCCGACGCCGACACCGGCAAAGCCGTGCTCGGTAATCGGGGTGTCGATGACGCGCTTGGCGCCGAACTCCTGCAGCAACCCTTGCGTGACCTTGTAGGCGCCCTGATACTCAGCGACCTCCTCGCCCATCACGAACACGTCGGGATCGCGGCGCATTTCCTCGGCCATGGCATCGCGCAAGGCTTCGCGGATGGTCTGCGTCACCATCTCGGTGCCTTCTGGCACTTCGGGATCGGGCTCGGCGACGGCCTGTGGTGCGGGAGCAGCCTTGGGCTGGGGCGCTTCGGCCTTCGCAGCGGCCGGGGCTGCGGACTCCGCAGCCTTCTCCTGCTTCGCCGGAGAAGACGCCTTGGCGAGATCGGCCGCGCTCTCGCCGTCGGCGAGGATCGTCGCGATCGGTGTGTTCACCGCGACGTCAGCGGTACCCTCGGGGATCAGGATCTTGCCGAGCGTGCCCTCGTCGGTCGCCTCGACCTCCATGGTCGCCTTGTCGGTCTCGATCTCGGCGATGACGTCGCCCGATTTGATCGTCTCGCCCTCTTTCTTCAGCCATTTGGCGAGGTTGCCCTTCTCCATCGTGGGCGACAACGCGGGCATCAGCACTTGAATTGGCATAGCGACTCCAAAAGAAAGCTTGCGCGCGTTCAGCGGTAAATGTCGGTCCAGAGCTCGGCGGCATCCGGCTCGGGATCATGCTGGGCGAAATCGGCGGACGCGTTGACGATGTCGCGCACCTCGGCGTCGATCGCCTTCAGGTCCTGCTCGCTGACCTTGGCCGCGAGCAAGCGGTTACGCACCTGCTCGATCGGATCCTGGTCGTGGCGGACCTTCTCGACCTCCTCGCGTGTGCGGTATTTTGCAGGATCGGACATCGAGTGACCGCGATAGCGGTAGGTCTGCATTTCAAGGATGTAGGGGCCCTTGCCGGCGCGGCACCAGGCCGCGGCCTCTTCGCCCGCAGCCTTGACCGCGCGGACGTCCATACCGTCGACCTGCTTGCCGGGGATGTTGAAGGACGCGCCGCGCTTGGAGAAATCCTGCTGCGCCGAGGCGCGCGAGACCGAAGTGCCCATGGCGTAGCGGTTGTTCTCGATGACGTAGATCACCGGCAGCTTCCAGAGCTCCGCCATGTTGAAGCTCTCATAGACCTGGCCCTGGTTGGCCGCGCCGTCGCCGAAATAGGTGACGCTGACATTGTCGTTGCCACGATAGTTGTTGGCGAAGGCGAGACCGGTGCCGAGCGAGACCTGGGCGCCGACGATGCCGTGGCCGCCGTAAAAGTGCTTCTCCTTGCTGAACATGTGCATGGAGCCGCCCTTGCCCTTGGAATAGCCGCCGCGGCGGCCCGTGAGCTCGGCCATGACGCCGTTGGCGTCCATGCCGGTGGCGAGCATGTGCCCGTGATCGCGATAGCCGGTGATGACCTGATCGCCCTGCTTCAGGGCCATCTGCATGCCGACGACCACGGCCTCCTGGCCGATATAGAGGTGGCAGAAGCCGCCGATCGCGCCCATGCCGTAGAGCTGGCCGGCCTTTTCCTCGAACCGCCTGATCAGGAGCATGTCGCGGAGCGCCTTGAGCTCCTGCTCCCTGGTGAATTCCGGGGGCGAACCGCCGTCGGGCTTGTCCTGTGGAGTGCTTGCGGCGGCTTTCTTGGGTGCGGCCATAGGAATTCCGGGTCAGAGAAAACTTTCGTCCTCTCTAACCCAAGTCAAACACCCTTGGAAAGCACCGCGGCGACATGGCACGACTTTCATTATGCCGCAGTGCAACGTGGTCGAAATATTGGAAAATCTTTGGCGCCGATCGGGCAACAAATCTATGCGTGTCACGTGCGTGCGCAGATTCGTGACCGGATCAAGAATGGTGGGCCACGCCAATCCCAGCCTTCAGAGCGGACGGCGCCGAAATGGCGCCGCCCTCTCCGCACCGTCCGATCAGAAGAAGCCGAGCTTCTTCGGGCTGTAGCTGACCAGGAGATTCTTGGTCTGCTGATAATGATCGAGCATCATCTTGTGGGTCTCGCGACCGACGCCCGACTGCTTGTAACCGCCGAACGCCGCATGCGCGGGATAGGCATGGTAGCAATTGGTCCAGACCCGGCCGGCCTGGATCGCCCGGCCGAAGCGGTAGCAGCGGTTGGCGTCGCGGCTCCAGACCCCGGCCCCAAGGCCATAGAGCGTGTCGTTGGCGATCTCGAGCGCTTCCTCGTCCGTCTTGAAGGTTGTGACCGAAACGACGGGCCCAAAGATCTCCTCCTGGAAGATCCGCATCTTGTTGTGGCCCTCGAACACCGTCGGCTGGACGTAGAAGCCACCCGAGAGATCGCCGCCGAGCTCGGCGCGGCTGCCGCCGGCCAGCACCTTCGCGCCCTCCTGCTTGCCGATGTCGATATAGGAGAGGATTTTTGCGAGCTGCTCGCCCGAGGCCTGCGCACCGATCATGGTGTCGGCCGCACGCGGGTCGCCCTGCTTGATCGCCGCGACACGGTTCAGCGCCCGCTCCATGAAGCGGTCATAGATGTCGGCGTGAACCAGCGCGCGGCTCGGACAGGTGCAGACCTCGCCCTGGTTCAGCGCGAACATGACGAAGCCTTCGATCGCCTTGTCGAAGAAATCGTCGTCTTCCGCGGTGACGTCGTTGAAGAAGATGTTCGGCGACTTGCCGCCCAGCTCCAGCGTGACGGGAATGAGGTTCTGGCTGGCGTACTGCATGATCAGCCGGCCCGTCGAGGTCTCGCCGGTGAAGGCGATCTTGGCGATGCGCGGGCTCGAGGCCAGCGGCTTGCCGGCCTCGAGGCCAAAGCCGTTGACGATGTTGAGGACGCCGGGCGGCAGGATGTCGGCGATGATCTCGGCCCAGACCATGATCGAGGCCGGGGTCTGCTCGGCGGGCTTGAGCACGACGCAATTGCCGGCGGCGAGCGCAGGCGCGAGCTTCCAGCAGGCCATCAGCAGCGGGAAGTTCCAGGGGATGATCTGGCCGACCACGCCGAGCGGCTCGTGGAAATGATAGGCGATGGTGTCGTGGTCGATCTCGCCGATCGAGCCTTCCTGGGCGCGGACGACGCCGGCGAAGTAGCGGAAGTGATCGATGGCGAGCGGGATGTCGGCGGCGCGGGTCTCACGGATCGGCTTGCCGTTGTCCCAGGTCTCGGCGATGGCGAGACGCTCGAGATTTTCTTCCATGCGATCGGCGATTCGGTTCAGGACCGCAGCGCGCTCGGCGACACTGGTGCGGCCCCACGCGGCCTTGGCCGCATGCGCCGCGTCGAGGGCCGCCTCGACGTCCTGCGCGTCGGACCGCGCGATCTTGCAGACGATTTGACCGTTCACAGGCGAGGCGTTGTCGAAATATTTGCCGGCGATCGGCGCGACGAACTTGCCGCCGATGAAATTGTCGTAGCGTTCGGCGAAGGGAACTTTGGTGACGCTGAGGAATTCCACCTTGTTCATTGATCACTCCCGATGTTTGCTGTTTGCGCAATTCGTCGCGTGCTCGCGACTTGCGCGAACGATGTCGCGGGGAGCGTTTTCTGTCAGCCCAGGCAGGAGCGACGGTGGAGCGGACCTGTCGCAGTTCTGCGACAGTTACGAACGAGGCATCACCATCGTGTCCCGGACGCGCAGCAGCGCACCACGTCGCAAGAGCGACGCGCTGCGCTGCGTCCGGGGCACGAGATCGGAGCTTGAGTAAACAGCAGGACTCAGTGGTTCAGCTCGAACCGCTTCAGCTTCCGGTGCAGCGTGGCACGGCTGACGCCGAGGGCCTTGGCGGCCGCCGACACATTGCCGCCGGCGCGGAGCAGCGCCCGCTGCACCAC
>NZ_JALBHA010000423.1:0-5745 GCF_023006445.1 Bradyrhizobium sp. SHOUNA76 | reverse complement strand
CGGCGAGCCGCGCCACCGAAGCGGGCACCTCGTCGGCGCGCGAGACCACGCGTTCGACCAGCCGGTCGAATTCCTCGCTGGACAGGCCAGTGCGCTCAACCATGCGGTTGCGCTTGCGCGGCTTGGCCATGTCGGCAACGGTGCCGTCCATATGGTCGTTGAAGGCGAACAGGTCGACGCGGCCCTCAGCGAGCCATTGGCTGATCTCGGCCTCGGCGTCGAGATTGTAGGTCTCGTGCCGCAGATGGAAGCGGGTGTCGGCGGCGAATTGCGGACGCTGCCGCTCGATCGCCTCCATCAGCCCGCGCGCGTTGTCGGCGCTGCGCAGGCCCGGCTCCCACGAACAGGTCGTGGCGTGAAACACGGTGGTGATGCCGTTGCTGATCGCCTGGCGGTCGCTGTCGGCGAGCGCGACGTCGATCGGAAAGTCGACGCCGGCGCGCGGCATCATCTGCCGCTCGAAGGCATCGCCATGGAGATCGACGATGCCGGGCAGCACCAGCAGGTTGCGCGCATCGATCGCCAGCCGCGCCCGGCCGCGAGAGGCGTCCATCGCGGCGATGTCCTGTCCGGACACCGCCAATGACGTTTCGACGAGCTCGGCGCCGATCAGGGTCCGGCCGCCTTCAAGGAAAATGTCTGTCACGCGACCGCGCTTCGTTTGCTGGCAAGGGAACTGGCATGAGAATTGGTGAGAGATCTCGCCCGTGCTTCGTATGTCGCAAGGAAATCTTCAATCCCAAGCTTGCGGAAATCGGGCAGGGCTTCACGCAACTTGTCGTGATCCCAGTCCCACCAGGCCAGCCGCGCAAGCCGTCCGGCGATTTCTTCCGAGAACCGCCGCCGCACGATGCGGGCCGGATTGCCGGCGACGATGGTGTAGGCCGGCACGTCCTTGGTGACGATGGCGCCGGCCGCGATCACCGCGCCGGTGCCGATGTTGCGGCCCGGCAGCACGATCGCGCCGTGGCCGATCCAGACGTCGTGGCCGATATGGACGTGATGCTGGCGCCGCCAGTCGAAGAACTCGGCATCGTCGCTCTCGCCTTCGAAATAGGCGCTGGAGCGATAGGTGAAATGCGCCTGCGTCGCGCGATGCATCGGATGGTTGCCGGGATTGATCCGCGTCATCGCCGCGATCGAGCAGAACTTTCCGATGGTGGTGTAGGTGATCTGGGCGTCATTAACGACGTAGGAGTAGTCGCCCATCGCCACGTCATGCAGGATCGTGCGCGCGCCGACCTCGGTATAGGCGCCGAGCCTGGTCTCGTGCAGCTTGGCCGAGGGATCGATGGTCGGCTGGACCGAAAGAGCTTTGGCGGCCATGTTGCATCCGGAGTTAAGAGGACGGACATTCCTCTTCGAGCGGCTTGATGACGACATCATGACACCGCGATGACAGGGGATGAGCTGTGTAGGATCGCCGCACTGCGACGCCCGTGTCACACAAGTGTTAAGCGTCGGCGTTAGCGGTGGGCTCCAGCTAATCTGGAGCCCTGCATGCTGGTGGTGGATGGTCTGACGTGTCGCTTCGGCGCAAAAGCCGCGGTGGACGACGCCTCGTTTCAAGTTTCCCCCGGCGGGTTCGTCGGTGTGATCGGACGGTCCGGCGCCGGCAAGTCGACGCTGCTGCGGAGCATCAACCGCCTGGTGACGCCGACTGATGGGCGCATCCTGTTCGACGGCATCGACGTCACCGCACTGCGTGGCAAGGAGTTGCGGCAGTGGCGGGCGCGTTCGGCGATGATCTTCCAGCAGTTCAACCTGGTCGGCCGGCTCGATGTCCTCACCAACGTCCTGATGGGACGGCTTGCGACGATGCCGGCCTGGCGCTCGCTGTCGCAAGTGTGGCCGGAGCAGGACAAGGCGCTGGCGATGTCCGCACTCGAACAGTTCGACATCGCATCGCTCGCCGCCCAGCGCGCCGACCAGCTCTCCGGCGGCCAGCAGCAGCGCGTGGCGATCGCGCGTGCGCTGGTGCAGCAGCCCGACATCATCCTTGCCGACGAGCCGATCGCATCGCTCGATCCGCGCAACACCAAGATCGTGATGGATGCGTTGCTGCGCATCAACAAGCATTTCGGCATCACCGTGCTCTGCAACCTTCATTCGCTCGATCTGGCGCGCAGTTATTGCGATCGCCTGATCGGCATGGCGCAGGGGCGCGTGGTGTTCGACGGGGCACCGTCCGCGCTGACCGACCACGTCGCGCGCGAGCTCTATGATCTCGAAGCCGCCGAGGTCATGGGCGGCATGCCTGTCCCGGCGCCCGCGGGTGTCCCCGCGCTCGGAACGGCCGCAGCCGCCTGAGCGACGTCTGTTTCTTGTGCAAGTCTTTGCGTCAACCGACCCCCAACCGATGAAGAGGGTATCATGATCACTCGCAGATTAGTCCTTGCCGGCGCCGCCGCGCTCGCGTTCACGGCTTCCGCCTCCGCCGACGACTGGAAGGCCAAATATCCTGAGTTGACCTTTGCGGTCGTCCCGGCCGAGAACGCCTCCGGCGTCACCGAGCGCTGGGCGCCGTTCGTGAGCTATCTCTCGAAGGAACTGGGCGTGAAGGTCACGCTGCGCATCGCCAATGACTACGCCGCTGTCATCGAAGGCCAGCGCGCCGGCAACATCCACATCGCCAGCTACGGCTCGGCCTCGTTCGCCCGCGCCCGCCTGACCGGCGTCAAGACCGACGCCTTCGCCAACGACATCAACGCCGACGGCTCGACCGGCTATTATTCGGTATTCTTCGTCAAGGCGAGCAGCGCCTACAAGAAGATCGATGACCTCAAGGGCAAGAATCTCGGCTTGGTCGATCCGAACTCGACCTCCGGCAACAACGTGCCGCGCTTCGAGCTGGACAAGATGGGCATCCATGATGCCGACACCTATTTCGGCAAGGTCGTCTTCACCGGCAGCCACGAGAACGCGATGCTGGCGCTGTCGCAGGGCACGGTCGACGTCGCCGCCAACCAGTGGACCAGCGACGACGATTCCACGCTGGCGCAGATGCTGACCAAGGGCATGCTGAAGAATGCCGACGGCTCGGCGATGAAGAAGGACGATTTCCGCATCATCCACAAGTCGGCGCCGATCATCAACGGGCCCTATGCCTACAATGCGGAGCTGCCGGAAGACGCCAAGGCCGCCATCGCGAAAGCGTTCTTCGACGCGCCGGCCAAGGACAAGGCCGCGTTCGATCGTCTCTCCGACGGCCAGAAGAAGGGCTTTCATCCCGCCACCACCAAGGATTGGGATGGCACGATCGAGCTGATCAAGTTCGTCGACGCGCTGCGTAAAAAGAAGGCGTCCTGACTATCGGGACGATGCCACTGGAGCCGGGTCGATCGACCCGGCTCTTTCTTTGACCGGACTTAATCTCAGGCCGATGACGACAGGGGTTTCGATCCTTCCCGAGCAGCAGCTCGCCGTGCTCAACGCCGCCTATCGCCGGGCGGTCGGGCGCAGGCGGCTCCGCCTGCTGTCGGGGATCGTGATCTTCGCCGCGGCGTTGCTGCTCGCCGCGATCGGCGCCGAAGTGAATTTGCGCACGCTCTTCACTTATTTCGGCAACTTCATCAGCTATTTTGACCGCATCCTCACGCTCGACAACGGCCAACGCGTCTGGACCGATGTCGGCGAGTGGCTGTGGGGCTGGCGCAAATGGCTGAAGATGCTGGGCGAGACCCTGCTCATCAGCTATGTCGGCACGCTGATCGGCGCGACCTTGGCATTCTGCCTCAACTTCTTCGCGGCCGAAAACACCTCGCCCGCACCTTGGTTGCGCTTCATCGTGCGGCGCCTGCTCGAATTCGCCCGCACCGTTCCGGGCATCGTCTTCGCGCTGATCTTCGTGATCGCCTTTGGTTTGGGACCCATGGCGGGCGTGCTCGCGATTGCGATCCACTCTACCGGCGCGCTCGGAAAGCTGTTCTCGGAGATCGTCGAGAACGCCGACATGAAGCCGGTCGAGGGCATCCGCTCGACCGGCGCGAGCTGGCTGTCCTGCATGCGCTTCGCCGTGGTGCCGCAGGTGACCGCGGGCTATGCCAGCTACGCGCTGCTGCGCTTCGAGATCAACGTCCGCGAAGCCTCCGTGATGGGCTTCGTCGGCGCCGGCGGCATCGGCCAGGAGCTCGTCGTCGCCATCCGCAAGTTCTATTATTCGGACGTCAGCGCGATCCTGCTCACCATCATCATCACCGTCTTCATCATCGACATCACCACCGGCTGGCTGCGCGGCCGCCTGTTCGGCGGGGAGGCGCGTACGTGACGGGGCCGCACGAGATCGATACGCGAGAGCTTCGCGCGCGCTACCCCGATGTATTCGACCGGCCCGCCTCGGCGCGTCTCGCCATGCCGGCGATGCTTGTCGCGGCGTTCGCGATCCTGGTTTATGGCCTCGTCGATCTCGATTTTTCGCCGTCGCGATTCATCGCAGGTCTCAGCCAGCTCGGCTGGATCAGCATGATGATGATCCCGCCCGATCCCGGCTCCTCGCTGTCGATCTACCTGAAGGCGCTCGGCGAGACTCTCTCGATCGCGCTGCTCGGCACGACGCTGGCTGCCGTGTTCGCACTTCCGGTCAGCCTGCTCGCCGCACGCAACGTGGTGCCGTCGAAGCTCCTGCGCTTTCCGGTTCGCCGCGTCCTGGATTCGATCCGCGGCGTCGACACGCTGATCTGGGCGCTGGTGTGGATCAACGTCGTCGGGCTGGGCCCGTTCGCCGGCGTGCTCGCCATCGCGGTGTCGGATTTCGGCGCCTTTGGAAAACTGTTCTCGGAGGCGATCGAGGGCGCCGACCAGAAGCAGGTCGAAGGCATCCGCGCCTCCGGCGGCAGCCCACTGCACGAGATCCGCTTTGGCCTGTTGCCGCAGGTCCTGCCCGTGATCGCGGGCCAGGTGCTCTATTTCATCGAATCCAACACGCGCTCGGCCACCATCATCGGCATCGTCGGCGCCGGCGGCATCGGCCTCCAGCTTGCCGAGCAGATCCGCGTGCTGGAATGGCAGAAGGTGTCGTTCCTGATCCTGATGATCCTGGTCGCAGTCGCCGCGATCGATTTTATCTCCGGCAAGCTGCGCTTTGCGATTATTGGGCGGCGCGCTGTGGCCTAAGTGACGGTGTCGTAGGGTGGGCAAAGGCGCGTTAGCGCCGTGCCCACGAATTTTCGCCGACATGATCAAAGTGGTGGGCACGCTACGATTTGCCCACCCCACTCGTCCCGTTTCTTGGAAAGAGCGCCCTACGACTCCACCAGAAACTCCACCCGCTCGGCGGCAAACCGCGAATGCTTGGTCATCAGCGGCTTGCCCTCCAGATCGTGGTCGGTGGCATCGACCACCAGGATCGGCCGTCCCAGCGCGAGATCCAGCCGTGCCGCGTCGGTTGCGTCGACGATGCCGGCGGTGATCCGGGTCGCCCCGCGGCGATAGTCGCGCACGCCATAATGTTCGAGCAGTTTCGTCATCGAGCGCGTCGCTGCGAACACGGCGCCCGCGTCGGGAAACAGCACGGCCGACAGCCAGGTGGTGGAGACGCAGATCGGCGTGCGATCGGCGAGGCGGATCGCCTCGATCCGCACCAGCGGCGCACCGGTCTTCAATCCGAGCTCCCGCGCCAGCTCGCGCGTCGCGACGTCCTCCGTTGCCTCGATCAGCCGGCCATGCGGTTCGCGCCCCTCGGCGCCGACGATCTCGGAAAAGCGGGTGCGCGAGCGCAGCGGATAGGCGAGCTTCTGCGCTTCGACA
>NZ_JALBHA010000422.1:0-5756 GCF_023006445.1 Bradyrhizobium sp. SHOUNA76 | reverse complement strand
CCCTCGGCCGCCGGCCGCCCGAGCAGGCGCCCGCGGCGTTCGGGGCATTCGCGGGCCCGGTTTTTGATCCCGACAACATCCCGGGGCATCTCGAGGCGTTCGAGGTTGGGCGCTGGAAGGCCTGATTCGGATCCTGCTTTGTTTTTGAGCACACAGATTCATCGCCTAAATATTCATCAGGGTGCTCGAATTTCGTGAAAGCGCGCCGCCCGGGATTTTCCGGGCGAGCGCCCAATCAGCTGAAAAGATAGATCTTTCCATTTTGGCCAAGCTGGCACGCAACTTGAATGTTGCAGTGCGGCCAGCTTGTCACAGGTGCCTGCTGAGCCGAGTCCCGCAGCAACGAAGCTGATCGGACCGTCGGGTGGCGAAGCCGGCTCTCAGGGCCAGCCCAGTTCCTCGCGGGTCGCGCCAATGTCCGTCGATGCCACCCTGGTGGCCGCAGGAGCTTCGTTACCGACCATGAAAATCGATACGCTCGCAGTCGACTTTACCGACGAGCAGAAACGCTATCTCGAAGGCTTCACGACCGGTTTGCAGATCAGCAAGGTCGGGCGCGGTCTCGGCGGCGCCGCCGCCGGCAAGGCGAGCACCGAGCCGACCGGTCCCGATGCCGTGCACATCAAGGCGCAGGACAAGGTCATCGCGTCCGGCAAGAAGCTCGCCGATCAGGAAAAGTTCAAGCGCGACGAGCATCCGTTCGATGCCTATCCGCGGCTGCGCCAGCAAGCGCTCGACAACGCGCCGCCGAGCCCGGCCGACAATTTCCGCTGGCGCTATTATGGCATCTTCTACGTCGCGCCGACGCAGGACTCCTATATGAGCCGTCTGCGGATTCCGAACGGCATCATGAAGCACTGGCAGATGTCGGGCCTTGCCGATCTCGCCGACGAGCTCTGCGGTCCCTACAGCCACGTCACGACGCGCGCCAATCTGCAACTGCGCGAGATCCCGCCGAAGAACGCGGTGAAGCTGATCGAAGGTATCCAGGATCTCGGCCTGTGCTCGCGCGGCTCCGGCGCCGACAACATCCGCAACGTGACGGGCACGCCGACGGCGGGCATCGATCCGCAGGAAATCATCGACACGCGGCGCTATGCACGCGAGTGGCACCACCACATCCTCAACGATCGCTCGCTCTACGGCCTGCCGCGCAAGTTCAACGTCGCCTTCGACGGCGCCGGCAGGATCGCGGTGCTCGAGGAGACCAACGACATCGCTTTCACGGCCTATGAGGTGAAGGACGGTTTCGGCGTCGAGCCCGGAATCTGGTTCCGGCTCGGCCTCGGCGGCATCACCGGCCACAAGGATTTTGCCAAATATTCCGGCATCATCGTCAAGCCGGAGCAGGCGACCGCTGTTGCCGACGCGATCGTGCGCGTGTTCATCGACCACGGTGACCGCACCAACCGCAACAAGGCGCGGCTGAAATATGTGCTCGACGCCATGGGGCATGACGGCTTCCTCAAGCTGGTCGAGGAACGGCTGAAGACGCCGTTCACGCGCGTGCCGGAAGAGGCGTTTCTCCCGCGCCCCGCAGCGGACCGCATGGCGCATGTCGGCGTGCACAAGCAGAAGCAGGGCGGCCTCAACTGGATCGGCGTGTCGCTGACGCTCGGCAAGCTCACAAGCGAGCAGATGCGGGGTCTTGCCAAGGTTTCGCGCGATCTCGGCGATGGCGAGATCCGGCTGACGGTCTGGCAGAACCTGCTGATTTCCGGCGTGCGCGACGAGAACGTCGATCTCGCGGTCGCGGCCATCAAGCAGATCGGCCTCGCGGTCGATGCCTCCCACATCCGCGCCGGCCTGATCGCCTGCACCGGCAATGCCGGCTGCCGCTTCGCCGCCGCGAATACCAAGCGCCATGCCGCCGAGATCGGCGACTGGTGCGAGCCGCGCGTTGCGATGGACAAGCCGGTCAACATCCACGTCACCGGTTGCCATCATTCCTGCGCGCAGCACTACATCAGCGACATCGGCCTGATCGGTGCGCGCGTGCCTGTCAACGAGGACGATACGGTCGAGGGCTATCACCTCTTCACCGGCGGCGGGTTCGGCCCCGACGCCGACGTCGGGCAGGAGGTCTATCACGACCTCAAGGCCGAGGACGCGCCCAAGACGGTCGAGGCACTGCTCAAGGCCTATATCGCCCATCGCACGTCTGCCGACGAAACCTTCCTCTCCTTTGCGCGCCGCCATGACGGCGAAACGCTGCGCAAGCTTGCCGATGCACAGGTGTCCGCATGAACCAGATCACCCCTCCGCCCAGGCTCGACATCATTCCCGCCAGCGCACCGTTCTCCGATGCGCAGCGCTCCTGGCTGAACGGCTTCTTCGCCGGCCTGCTGTCGCCTGACGTCGCCGCGCCGCTGTCGGCGGAGCAGGGCGCCGCCGTCATGCAAGGAGCTGCCGGCGACGGTGACGACGGCGAAGCGCCCTGGCACGACCAGACCATGCCGATCACCGAGCGGATGAAGCTCGCCGAGGGGCGCCCCGTGCGCCGCAAGATGATGGCGGCGATGGCGCAGCAGGATTGCGGCCAGTGCGGCTACAATTGCCATGACTATTCGGAAGCGATCGCAGGCCGTAGCGAAGCGCGGCTCAACCTCTGCGTCCCCGGCGGCAAGGAAACCGCGCGGATGCTGAAGTCGCTCTATGAGGAGCTCGACAAGGCCCCTGCGGCCAAAGCGGCTGACAAGCCGGACGCTCCGGCGCCGGCCGTGACGGTGACGATCGCAGAGCCCGGCCGCTCGCGCGACAACCCTGTTGCCGCGACCTTCCTGTCGCGCCGCCTTCTCAACAAGGGAAAGTCGGAGAAGGAAACCTATCACGTCGAGTTCGATCTCTCCGAGAGCAAGCTCGACTACGTCGTCGGCGACAGCTTTGGTGTGTTCGCGCGCAACGATGTCGGCCTCGTCGACCAGATCATCGCGCTGCTGGGCGCTTCCCACACCACCAAGGTCAACGGCAAGACGCTGCGCGAGGTGCTGATCGACGACGTCTCGCTGTCGCCGGCACCCGACACGCTGTTCGAGCTGATCTCCTTCATCACCGGCGGCGCGGCGCGCGAGAAGGCGCGGGCGCTGGCGCAGGGGGAGGATCCCGATGGCGATGCCGCAACTCTCGACGTGATGGCGGCGCTGCAGAAATTTTCCGGTACGCGGCCGCATCCGGAGGCCTTCGTCGAAGCGTTGGAGCCGCTCCAGCCGCGGCTCTATTCGATCTCGTCCTCGCACAATGCGACGCCCGGAAAGCTGTCGCTGACGGTCGATTCCGTGCGCTACGTCATCGGCAAGCGCAAGCGTCTCGGCGTCGCCTCGACCTTCCTCGGCGAGCGCATCAACGACGGCGAGAAGCTCAAGGTCTACGTGCAAAAGGCGCACGGTTTCGGCCTGCCGCAGGATCCGAAGACGCCCGTCATCATGATCGGCCCCGGCACCGGCATCGCGCCGTTCCGGGCCTTCCTGCTGGATCGCAAGGCGACCGGCGCGCCCGGCAAGAATTGGCTGTTCTTCGGCCATCAGCGCAGCGACTGCGACTTCTTCTACCAGGAGGAGCTCAATGCGATGAAGACCTCGGGTCTGCTCACGCGCATGTCGCTGGCCTGGTCGCGCGACGGCGAGAAGAAGTTCTACGTGCAGGATCGCATGCGCGAGGTCGGCCGCGAGGTCTGGACCTGGCTTGCCGAAGGCGCGCATCTCTATATCTGCGGCGATGCCAAGCGCATGGCCAAGGACGTCGAGCGCGCGCTGGTCGACATCGTCGCCCAGTTCGGCGCACGTTCGACCGATGAGGCCGTCAGCTTCGTCGCCGAGCTCAAGAAGACGGGCCGCTTCCAGGCGGACGTGTACTGAGTGCTGTCAGTCCGACATTGTCCGAGCCGGTTCCAACTGGCTCGGATTTGAACGAATAAGATTCTCGGAACCCAGGCCTGGAGAGAATTTACCTCTGCGATGCCGCCGCTTCGCAGCAGGCGCATCGCTATTTGCACCACCATCTTGCCTCCCGCCCTGGTTGATCCCTCATAATCCCGCAAATGGGGCGTTGGAGATCGACCATGCGCGAACTATCGGCGGAAGCCAGACTGCATTTCTATGCGCGCTCGCTCTCGCGGCAGACCCGGGCGAACGCCCATCATCTGGCACTCTACAGCGCGTTTGCGGTTATTGCGGCCATCGTGCTCGGCTCGTTGTCGGTGCATCCGTTCTGACAGTCTCGTCGGGTGGGCAAAGCGAAGCGTGCCCACCAGCTGTCTCTGATACGACGAGATGGTGGGCACGCTGCGCTGCTCACCCTACGGCACCGTGTCAGCCTCACCCGTGCTTGAACGGCGCCACCTCGATCCCCGCAGCCTTCAACGCCTGACGCAAGCCGCGCGCGATGTCGACCGCGCCCGGCGTGTCGCCATGGATGCACACCGTATCCGTGCGCATCTTGATCACCTTGCCGGTCACCGAGACCACCGCGCCGTCCTGCACCATGCGCACCACGCGATCGGCGATGGCCTTGGCATCGTGCAGCACCGCGCCGGGCTTCTTGCGCGAGACGAGATTGCCGTCGTCCTCATAGGCGCGGTCGGCGAACACCTCGTGCACCATCGGCAAATTGGCCGCTTCGCCGGCCTTCACCAGCTTCGAATTGGCGAGCACGACGAAGATCAGGCTGGGGTCGACCGCCCTGATGCCGGCGGCGATCGCCTTCGCCGTCATGTCGTCCTCGCAGGCGACGTTGGAGAGCGCACCATGCGCCTTCACATGGGTGACCTTGTGGCCGGCGGCAGTCGCAATCGCCTGCAACGCGCCGATCTGGTAGGCGACGAGGTTCTCGATCTCGGAGGCCTTCAGGCCCGCGATCGGATGCCGGCCGAAGCCGTGCAGGTCGCGATATCCAGGGTGCGCGCCGACCGAGACGCCGCGCGCCTTCGCCAGCTCCACCGTCCGGCGCATGATGTCGGGATCGCCGGCATGGAAGCCGCAGGCGACATTGACCGAGCTTGCCAGCTCGATCATCGCGGCGTCGTTGCCCATCTCCCACGCGCCAAAACCTTCGCCGAGGTCGCAATTGAGATCGACTGTCTTCATGGGTGCTCTCCGCCTCTGGTTTTGTTGTTGCCTTAAGGCTCCTCAGTGACCTGCCAGGTCCCGGCATCGACAGCGCTCACGGCATAGCCCGCGACGTTGGCATCACTGAGCGCCTCGATGTTGAGTGCGACGGTGTCGGCAGAACGCAGGCGATCGGGCAGGGTCCGGATCAGTTGCGCGAATTTCTTCGCCTCGTCCTGCGCCTCGGCCACGCTGACGGCCTTGAAGCGGAACGCCGTTCCCGCCGAGGTCTGCGCGAGGCGGCCGACGTCGGCCGTGATGACGGTTGCGATCTTCGGATAGCCGCCGGAGGTGCCGCGATCCATCATCAGCGCGATCGGCGCGCCGTTGCCGGGCACCTGGATGCTGCCGTTGACGGTGCCGTCGGAAACGATGTTGTGGCCGTGCAGATGCTTGATGGCGGGGCCCTCGAGCCGGTAGCCCATGCGGTCGGAAGTCGCCGAGATCTTCCACTCGCTTCCCAGGAACAGCGCCTTGTTGGCGTCGTCGAACTCGTCGTCCTGCGGGCCCAGCACCACACGGATCGGGCCGCTCGCGGGCTTCGGCAGCTCGATCCGCAGCTCAGGCGCGCCGCTGGCGTTATCAACGGTGAACTCGTCGCCAGCCTGCAGCGGGCGCGGGTAGGGGCTGCCGAGCCCCGCGCGGGCATTGTCC
>NZ_JALBHA010000421.1:0-5779 GCF_023006445.1 Bradyrhizobium sp. SHOUNA76 | reverse complement strand
CCTCGACGCCGAAGGAGTTTCCGCAGGATGTGGCGCGGCCGATGCCGCTGAGACCCAATCCGCAGCCGATGGGAGCGCGCCAGTCCACCGAGGTCGATGGGCTGGAAGAAGCACCGCAGGCCAATTACGGAACCGCCGCCACCATCCCGACGCTCGATCCGGAACTGGCGCGGCAGCTCGGATTGCCCACCGAGGAGGACGATGCCGAGGCGCTGGCGCGTCCGCCGCGCAGCAAGATGGAGGCGCTCGGCGTCAAGGCGACCGCCGATGCGCTGGAGTCGCTGATCCGCGAGGGCCGTCCGGAGTTCCGCAAGGACGACGGCTCCACGAAAGTGTGGACGCCGCACCGGCCGCCGCGCCCGGAAAAGTCCGAAGGCGGCGTGCGCTTCGAGATCAAGTCGTCCTACGAGCCGCGGGGCGATCAGCCGACCGCGATCGCCGAGCTGGTCGAAGGCGTCCAGCGCAACGACCGCACCCAGGTGCTGCTCGGCGTCACCGGCTCGGGCAAGACCTACACGATGGCGCAGGTGATCGAGAAGACGCAGCGCCCGGCGCTGATCCTGGCGCCGAACAAGACGCTCGCCGCCCAGCTCTACGGCGAGTTCAAGAACTTCTTCCCTGATAACGCAGTCGAGTATTTCGTCTCCTATTACGACTACTACCAGCCGGAAGCCTACGTCCCGCGCACCGACACCTATATTGAGAAGGACTCGTCCATCAACGAGCAGATCGACCGCATGCGCCACTCGGCGACACGCGCGCTGCTCGAACGCGACGACGTCATCATCGTCGCCTCGGTGTCCTGCATCTACGGTATCGGCTCGGTCGAGACCTACACCGCGATGACGTTCGCGCTGAAGAAGGGCGAGCGCATCGACCAGCGCCAGCTCATCGCCGACCTCGTTGCCCTGCAATACAAGCGCACCCAGGCCGATTTCACCCGCGGCACGTTCCGCGTGCGCGGCGACGTCATCGACATCTTCCCGGCGCACTATGAGGACCGCGCCTGGCGCGTGAATTTGTTCGGCGACACCATCGAGACCATCGAGGAGTTCGATCCGCTCACCGGCCACAAGCAGGACGAGCTCGAATTCATCAAGATGTACGCCAATTCGCACTATGTGACGCCGCGCCCGACGCTGGTGCAGGCGATCAAGTCGATCAAATCAGAGCTCAAACAGCGGCTCGACCAGCTCCACGACCAGGGCCGCCTTTTGGAAGCGCAGCGGCTGGAGCAGCGCACCACCTTCGATCTCGAGATGATGGAGGCGACGGGGAGCTGCGCCGGCATCGAGAACTATTCGCGCTACCTCACGGGACGCCGCCCCGGCGAGCCGCCGCCGACGCTGTTCGAATACGTCCCCGACAACGCGCTGATCTTCGCCGACGAGAGCCACGTCACCGTCCCGCAGATCGGCGCCATGTTCCGCGGCGACTTCCGCCGCAAGGCGACGCTGGCCGAGTACGGCTTCCGCCTGCCGTCGTGCATGGACAACCGCCCCTTGCGCTTCGAGGAGTGGGACATGATGCGGCCGCAGACCGTCGCGGTGTCGGCGACGCCGAGCGGCTGGGAGCTGAACGAGAGCGGCGGCGTGTTCGTCGAGCAGGTCATTCGGCCCACCGGACTGATCGATCCGCCCGTCGACATCCGCCCCGCCCGCACCCAGGTCGACGATCTCGTCGGCGAGGTGCGTGCCACAGCCCAAGCCGGCTATCGCTCGCTGATCACGGTTCTCACGAAACGCATGGCGGAGGACCTCACTGAATATCTGCACGAGCAGGGCATTCGCGTCCGCTACATGCACAGCGATATCGACACGATCGAGCGCATCGAGATCATCCGGGATTTGCGTCTCGGCGCCTTCGACGCGCTGGTCGGCATCAACCTCCTGCGCGAGGGCCTCGACATTCCCGAATGCGCGCTGGTCGCCATTCTCGATGCCGACAAGGAAGGCTTCCTGCGCAGCGAGACCTCGCTGATCCAGACCATCGGCCGCGCCGCGCGCAACGTCGACGGCAAGGTGATCCTCTACGCCGACCAGATGACGGGCTCGATGGAGCGCGCCATCGCCGAGACCAACCGCCGTCGCGAAAAACAGGTCGAGTACAACACCGCCAACGGCATCACGCCGGAGAGCGTGAAGAAGCAGATCGGCGACATCCTCAACTCCGTCTACGAGCGCGACCACGTGCTGGTCGAGGTCGGCGGCCACGACATGACCGACGACGTCATCTCGATCGGGCACAATTTTGAAGCCGTGCTCGCCGATCTCGAAACGCGGATGCGCGAAGCCGCCGCCGACCTGAATTTCGAGGAAGCCGCCCGCCTGCGCGACGAGGTCAAGCGCCTGCGCGCCACCGAGCTCGCCGTGGTCGATGACCCCACTGCCAAACAGCGGGCCGTCGCTGGCAAGGCCGGCGCCTATGCCGGCACCAAGAAGTACGGCGACGCCGCGAATTTGCCGGTCAGCGCGATGAAGAAGAAAACCGTGGGTTCCGCGCTGAAAGCGAGCGGCGCCGGTGGCGGCTCGAAGGTGCACAAGCCGCATCTCGACGAGATGCACGGCCCGGAGTCGCTGCCCTACCGCGAGAAGCAGACGCTGCCGGCAAAGCCGTTCGGCGGAAACAGCCGGATCATCCAGCCGACGGACTCAAGGCAATCCGGGCAGGAGTTCGGGCCGGCGCCGAAGTCGACGGGTGGGCAGCCGGGGCGAAGGGGTGGGTGGAAGAAGCGGTAGGGCCTGGAGTCGGTAGCGCCGTTCGTGGGTATGGATTCCGGACTCCCCGCTTTGCGGCGCCCCGGAATGACGCGGAGAGATTTGCGCCCCTCATCCGACGCTCGCCGTCACCACCGCCATCACCGACAGCAGCAGCACGATCGTCACGAGCTGGAGCGAGGCGACGGGCTGGGTGCGCCATGCCGTGATCTTGTCGGACAGCGACAGATGGGCCTCGAAGAACTTCGGCTCATAGACGGTCTTGAACAGGTGCGGGAAGCTCGGGCCTAGGGTCACGGCCAGCATGGCGTGGGCGAGCGAGGCGATGGCGACGAAGATGGCGACGCCGGGATCGCCGACGAGGTCGTGGTTGCCGCAGAGCTTGAGCAGGAAGGCGGCGGCGGCGAAGGTCGGGAAGCTCTGCAGGACCGTGGTCAGCGCGAGGCCTTCGAGCGCGTTGTGCAGGCGGGACTTTCTGACGGTGGCGAGGGCGCCCATGGCACGTCTCCCTGATGACATTGGGATGACGATAGCTGCGCCCGGACGGGCGTGATGTGAGATGGGTCACGCGCCTATTTGGCACCGGCCAATGGGCAGGATGGATTCCGGGTTCGCCGCTCCGCGGCGCCCCGGAATGACGGAGAGGGCTACAGCTTCCCCTGCCCGTTCATCTGGCTCTGCTGCTGCCGCTGCTTCTCCTGCTCCTTGGCATGGTGCCGGCCGTAGAGGCAGCCGGCGGCGGCACCCAGGACGCCGTGATGGCCGGCATAGTGGCCGGCGACGCCGCCGACGACGGCGCCCTTGATGCAGCCCTTGGCGTTGGCGGCGGAGGTCGCGCCGAGCATGAGCAGCGCGGCGGTGACGGCGAGAAGCGGCGATTTCATGGATGATGTCTCCGGAGGCGGTGTTGGGCTCTCAACGGACGCGGATGGGTTCGGGTTCCCTTGCCACGTACCCGGCCAAGCGCGCCCGCCGACAGGCGTGCGGCGTCATCGCAAGATGCAAAAGACTGTGTGCAAACAGGTGCGCAACCCGCAATTGCACCCCATGAACGCGGCATGGCGCTGGCGCGTCATAACCGGCAAGCACCCTGTGCTTTTGCGGATTGATGGACCCGCGAGGCCCGCGGTAGCGTTCGCAATCCACGGCCGACGAGGGCGGGAGCAGCATGACGGTTGAATCGCTGAACAGGCAACGTGTGCTGCATCTGCTGGACGCCTTCGCGCGCGGCGATCTCGATACGGCGCTGGCGTGCTGCACCGACGACGTCGACTTCCTCACCCACGCTCCGATCGATGTGCTGCCGCACATGGTGCCGCGCCACGGCAAGGCCGCGCTGCGTGAGCTCTGGCAGACGATCTGGTCGCGCTATTCGGAGATCCGCTACAAGGCGCCGCACATTCTTGCCGAGGGCGAGGGGGTCGCGACCTACATGCACACTTATTTCAAGAAGCGCAGCAACGACCGCATCGTGCAGTTCGACATGGCCGTGTTCTACACCTTCCGCGGCGGACTGGTGGCGCAGATCCGTGAGATCATCGATTCCTACGATTTGGTGCAGCAGGTGCTGGAGCGCGAGATCGGGCCGCTGATCATGGACGCGCGGGCGGCGGATTGATCTTCCTTTCCCGGCGAACCCGCGTCGGAACTGGCCTCGGAACCGGGAAATTACGGGGCACTATTGTAAATCTCACACTCCGCCATCAATTGTGCATTGCGAAAACGTGAATTGCGTTTTGGCCGAAATCAGGTAATTTATTCGCATACAAACGAGTTTGAGCCCCGGCACCCGACTGTGCATGGGGTTGTTTTCCGTTTTTCTTTCGCAAGCCAGCTTCAGGACTGCCCAAAATGACAGAGCACAGCCTCTGGCGTTTCTCGCGTGCGTTGCACCGCGCGATCAACGACCGGCATTTCGCTGATATCGAAGCCTTGATCGACGAGGACGTCGAATGGGCGCTCTACGGCCCGATCGACATGTTTCCATTCCTCGGCGCGCGCCAGGGCAAGGACGCCGTGATCGAGGTCATCCGCCAGCTCGCCGACAATTTCCAGGTCCGCCGCTTCGACCGCGAGAGCATCATGCTCGGCGTCGATTCCGCCGCCTCGATGGTGCGCTATTCGCTGACGGCGATGGATTCCAACAAGCCGATCAGCTTGCGGGTCGCGCAGTTCGCCCAGTTCAGGGCGGGCAAGCTCGTCAGCATGCGCGTCCTGATCGACACGTTCGATCTGGTCGAGCAGGCACTCGGCCGCGCCATTCATCTGCCGAAGATGACCAGCGTCGGCTGACGAGACGCCAACGGGCCCCGCTGTTCGGGACCGATGACAATGCCGACTGCGACGTCCTGGCCTCCAGCCCCGCCGGATGCCGTCGCGTCACAAGCTCGTCATCGGGCGCGCGCCTTTCGCGCGGCCCGTTGGTTCGGGGGCCTTGAAAGCCCCGCCACAATTTCGCAACGATGCATCAGCATTTTCAGCGCGGAATGGCGCATGGTCTTTGCTGACGGCCGATATATATTGTCGGAAAGCATGCGCTGGGGTTCGCGGGCAGGACGATGGAATTCTCGACAGGTTTTGGCTGGACCAGGCTGCCGGTGCTGGCGGCCGTATTCATTTTGGGCTCCGTGCTGACGGTCTCGGCGCAGATCATTCCGCCCTTCTCGCCCACAGCGGCCACGCCTGACGACGAGACCGAGACCGAGGCCGTGGCGGAGGCCCCCGACGTCAACGACCCCGACGTGCTCAAAGGCATCGACGTCGACAAGCTCGATTGGAGTCAACTCGCGATCGACGCCGGCACCGGCATTGACCCCATGGCCGCCAAGAAGCGCGCCCAGTCCGCCGCCCAGGACGGCCTGGACTGGTCGTCGAACGCCAACGCGAACGGCTCTTCGGCCGTGACGGTGAAGCAGTCCGTGTTCTCGTTCTGGGATACGCGGGTCGGCGCCGACATGACGGTGACGAGCGAGCCGCGCACGATGTCCGAGCTGCTGGCGCAGAAGGCCACCAATGGCGGCAGCGTGCCGCAATCCTCCGGCAGCGCCTGGGCGACGGCGACC
>NZ_JALBHA010000420.1:0-5782 GCF_023006445.1 Bradyrhizobium sp. SHOUNA76 | reverse complement strand
GCCTCGACGCGGGCGAGGATGGCGCGCGCATCGCGCAACAGCGTCGCGCCATCTTCCGTCAGCGACACCGCACGCGTCGTCCGCGCAAACAGCCGCGTGCCCAAATCCTCCTCCAGCAACCTGATCTGGCGGCCGAGCGCGGAGGGCAGCATCTGGAGATGCTGCGCCGCGCGGCCAAAATGCAACTGCTCGGCCGCCGCGACGAAGCATCGAAGCTGTTGCAATTCCATTCCGTATCCTCTCGTCCCCGTGCGACGATGATTATATCATTTTTTTGTATAAACCAGCGTCAATTGAGTCTGCCCTGCACTCCCGTCTAGACTCGCCGGCAACGCAGACGGTCGGACCGGCCGGCACGATCTCTCACACGGAGCATTCCCATGCGCACCCATTCGATCGCAGCAATCCCCGCCGACGGGATCGGCCCCGAGGTGATCTCGGCCGGTGTCCGCGTGCTGGAGGCGCTGGCAAAGCGCAGCGGCGACCTCGCCTTCAACATCAAGACCTTCGACTGGGGCTCGGACTATTACAAGAAGCACGGCGTCATGATGCCGGCTGACGGCCTCGCTGAACTGAAGAAGTTCGACGCGATCTATTTCGGCGCGGTCGGCGCGCCTGACGTGCCCGACCACATCACGCTGTGGGGCCTGCGGCTACCGATCTGCCAGGGCTTTGACCAATATGCCAATGTGCGGCCAACCAAGATATTGCCGGGCGTCGCCTCGCCGCTGCGCAATGTCGGCGTCGGCGATCTCGACTGGGTGATCGTGCGCGAGAACTCGGAGGGCGAATATGCCGGCATGGGCGGCCGCGCGCACAAGGGCCTGCCGGAAGAGGTCGGCACCGAGGTGGCGGTCTTCACCCGCGTCGGCGTCACCCGCATCATGCGGTATGCGTTCCAGCTCGCGCAGTCGCGTCCGCGCAAATTCCTGACCGTCGTGACCAAGTCGAACGCGCAGCGCCACGGCATGGTGATGTGGGACGAGATCGCGGCCGAGGTCGCGACCGAATTCCCCGACGTCACCTGGGACAAGATGCTGGTCGACGCCATGACGGTGCGCATGACGCTGCATCCGAAGAGCCTCGACACCATCGTCGCGACCAATCTGCACGCCGACATCCTGTCCGACCTCGCCGGCGCACTGGCCGGCAGCCTTGGCGTCGCGCCGACCGGCAATATCGATCCGCAGCGCCGCTTCCCCTCGATGTTCGAGCCGATCCACGGCTCGGCCTTCGACATCACCGGCAAGGGCATCGCCAACCCGGTCGCGACGTTCTGGACCGGCGCGCAGATGCTCGAGCATCTCGGCGAGATGGATGCCGCCTCGAGGCTGATGACCGCCGTCGAGCGCGTCTGCGCCGCCGGCGTGCTGACGCCGGACGTCGGCGGCAAGGCGACGACGAAGGAAGTGACCGATGCCGTGATCGATGCGATCCACGGATCGAATGTCTAATTTGAGATCACTCCCTCCACCGGTTCGGTGCACCTCTCCCGCTTGTGGGAGAGGTCGCCGCGTAGCGGCGGGTGAGGCTTCTCTCCTCTTGGGGGTTCTCGATTGCGGAGACACCCCCTCCCCAGCCCTCCCCCGCAAGCGGGAGAGGGAGCGGACCGTCTCCCTGACTGCGATGGGATAAGGCGCCCTACTTCCGCCCTGCCGGTGCTGCCGCCGGCGGTGCCGCCATCGCGGCAGCCGGCTCGGGCGGTGTCAGATGGCGCGGCACGATGATGGTCTGGCCCGGGGTGAGCTGCGCGTTCTCCGGCAGCGAATTGCTCTGCGCGAGCGTCCACAGCGGCACGCGATTGGCGGCGGCGATGCTCTCCATGGTGTCGCCGCGGCGCACCGGCAGCCGCACGCCGCTATCCCACAATTCGACCAGGGTATCCGCTGGCACGAGATAGCGCAGCGGCACGGCATTGGCCTGGGTCTGCGGCGGAATGCGCGGCAACTGCGTCACCATCTCGACGATCTGGCGATGGATGTCGTCGGACTTCTCGATGTTGATGTGCGAGACGCGCGCGTTTTCCTTCAAGTCGTAACTCGCATAATGGCCACGAAAGCCGGGGACCGCGACGACGTCGCCACCGCCGAGCACGCTGTCGGACAGGAAGATGTTGATGAAGCGCTCGACATTGAGCGGCACGTCGCCAGTCGCGTGCGCGGGATCGACGGCGATGACGAGGCTGATCGGGATGTTCTCCTTGGCCGCCATCTCGGAGATGACGATCGAGCACAGCCCGCCCATGGAGTGGCCGATCAGCACGATCGGCGCCGCCTTCTCCTTGTAACTGGCGATGACGCGATTGCCGATGAACCGGCACAGGGTGAATTCATAGACATCGGCGGAGAAGCCGGCCTGCGTCAGTTTCTCGCCGAGCCGGTCCATGCCGGTCGAGAAGATCGGGCCCATGGCACCACGGAACAGGTAGATATTCGGCGGCGGCAACGGCTCGAACGGCGGCGGCGGCGGCGCGGCAGGTACGGCCGTAGCGGGCTTCGACTTGGCGGGTGAGGCAGCGGCCATGCCGGGGCCCAAGGCGAGCAGTGCAACGGCTGCCAGCGCGACTAGTCGCCTCAGATCAATCATCAGTCCGCAGTCCCACCACGGGAGGCAAAGTCCCCCTCCGGGGGCTTAGTGACCACCGATTGGGTGGATTTTGGGGCACGGAACCGGCGGCCTCCTCCAGCAACCTGTGGGTCCGCCGCGTATCCGCGGGGCGTAACGGGCTTTGCGACGATCGGCCTCAGGTCGGCTCCCAGAAGGCTAGAACGGCAGAATGCGGTTCAGGAGTTCGAGCAGCGTGCGCTGCTCGGCCTGGCTGAGCGGCGCCAACATCCGTTCATTGTAGGGCTGCGTCAGCCTTGCCCCGTCCTGAATGAGCTTTGCGCCCCTTGGCGTGAGCATCAGCTCGACGGCGCGGCGATCGGACTTCGAGCGATGGCGCTTGATGAAGCCGGATGATTCGAGCTCGTTCAGGATCTTGATCAGGTTCGGCAGGCGCAGCCGGAGCACGCTGGCGAGGCTGCTGGGGGGAACGCCGGGATTATCGCGAATGATCGCGAAGATCGCATAGGTCGCGGGAGTCAGGCCCAAGGCGGCGAACTCCTCGTAGAAGGCTTCGAAGAACTTCAGCTGCGCGAGGCGCAGCATGAAGCCGGGCGTCCGCTGCAGCGCGCGCAGGTCCAGCGACGTCTCCGATGGCGGAGCGGACTTGGCTCCGGGTCTCAATGCTTTCGAGCTCATGATCCTCGATCCGCGGCGGCGACCATATGTCGGCCGAATTGACTCTCTCAGAAATAGCTATAAAATATAACTATTATATAGCGGCACCAAGACCGCACATGGGAGGGAACAATGAACAGCAAATTCCTGCATAAACTATGCATGCTGGCGGCAATGCTGACGGCCGCACCGGCATTCGCCCAGGACGTGGTGAAGATCGGCATCCTGAACGACCAATCGGGTCCGTTCGCCAGCTATCAGGGCATCGGCTCGGTCGTCGCCGCCAAAATGGCGGTCGAAGACTACGGCGGAAAGGCCGCCGGCAAGCCGGTCGAGGTCGCCGCCGCCGACCATCAGAACAAGACCGATATCGGCATCGGTATCGCCCGGCGCTGGTACGAGAACGAGGGTGTCGATGCGATCTTCGACCTGCCGAACTCGTCGATCGCGCTGGCGGTGGCCGGCATGAGCGCCGAGAAGAACAAGGTCTTCGTCGGGTCGGGCGCCGGAACGGTGCTCCTGACCGGCGAGAAATGCACGCCGAACACCGTGCACTGGACCTACGACACCTATGCCTATGGGCGCGGTCTCGGCAAGGCGATCGTGCAGCAGGGCGGCAAGAAGTGGTTCTTCATCACCGCCGACTATGCCTTCGGCCATGATCTCGAGAAGCAAGCCGCAGAGGCCGTGAAGGCGTCCGGCGGCGAGGTGCTCGGCAGCGTGCGGCATCCGCTCGGAACGGCCGATTACGCCTCTTTCCTGCTCCAGGCCCAGGCGTCGGGCGCGAACGTCGTCGGCTTCGCCAATGCCGGCGACGATACCATCACCTCGATGAAGCAGGCCGCCGAGTTCGGGCTGACCAAGGACCGCAAGCTGGTCGGATTGATCCTCGGCATGAACGGCCTGCCCGCACTCGGCCTGAAGTTTGCGCAAGGCGCGCAGATCATGAACCCGTTCTATTGGGATCTGAACGACGGCACGCGTGCTTTCGCCAAACGCTTCGCCGAACGCATTCCCTCGAAGGCCTATCCGAACGACATGCAGGCCGGCGTCTATGCCTCGGTCATTCACTATCTCAAGGCCGTCGACAAGGTCGGCGGCTCCAAGGACGGCAAGGCGGTGGTCGCGGCGATGAAGGAGTTGCCGACCGACGATCCGCTGTTCGGCAAGGGCTACATTCGCAAGGACGGACGCAAGATCCATCCGCTCTACCTCTTGCAGGTCAAGGCTCCCGACGAGTCGACCTCGACCTGGGATCTCCTGAAGGTCGTCGCCACGATCAAGGGCGAGGACGCCTTCCGCTCCGAGAGCGACGGTCAATGCCCACTGAGCAAGCAATAGCCGTTGGAAGCTGACCATGAGCGGCATTGTATCCAGTCCGGTCGACCCGTTCGCGACCGACTTCCTGAGCGCCCCCTATCCTGCCTATGAGGCGCTGCGCGCGCTCGGGCCCGCTTTCGCGCTGGAGCGTTACGGCGTGTGGGCCATGGCAGGCTATGCCGAGGTCGAGCCGGCCCTGAAGGACTGGAAGACCTTCATCAGTGGCGAGGGCGTCGGGCTCCACGGGATGAACCCGGCGCTGCCAAAGCCGCTGACGCTGCAGATCGATCCGCCGGACCATGACAAGGGCCGGCGGGTGCTCGGCCGCACGCTGTCTCCGGGCGTCGCAAGAAAGCTGCGCGAGACGTTCCAGCAGGAAGCGGAGAGAAAAGTTTCGGAGCTGATCGACAAAGGCACGTTCGATGCCGTGACCGATCTGGCCGAGGCCTATCCGATGAAGGTGTTTCCGGATGCGATCGGCATCCGGCCCGACGGCCGCGAGAAACTGCTGGCCTGGAGCACGTTCGTGTTCGACAGCTTCGGCCCTGACAACGAGATCCAGGCCGCGTCGCGCAAGGCGGGCCTCGCGGCGCAGAGCTGGATCATGGAATGTTGCGCGCGAGACGCGCTACGGCCCGACAGCCTCGGCATGATGATCTACCAGGCGGCCGACGACGGCGAGATCACCGAGCACGAGGCGACGCACCTGGTGCGGCCGTTCCTCACCGCGGGAATCGACACCACGGTCAACGGCATCGGCAACACCCTGCTCGCGCTCGCGACCCATCCGGAGGAATACCGCAAGCTGCATCACAAGCCGGAGCTGGCGCGCAACGCTTTCGAGGAGGGCCTGCGTTACGATTCACCGATTCAGACGTTCTTTCGCACCACCTCCCGCGACGTCGAGATCGGCGGCGGCGTGATCCCGGCACATCGCAAGGTGCTGCTGTTCATGGCCTCCGCCAACCGCGATCCCGCGCGTTGGGACAAGCCGGACCGTTTCGAGGTGGAACGGGCCGCGACCGGGCATGTCGGTTTCGGCGCAGGCATCCACGCCTGCGTCGGTCAGATGATCGCGCGCCTGGAAGGCGAATTGATCTTCAGCGAGCTCGCGAGGCGCGTGAAGACCATCGAGCTCACGGCGGAGCCGAAGCGCAGGCTCAATAACTCGCTGCGCGGGCTCGCGAGCATGCCGGTCCGGGTGACGGCTGCCTAGTTCCTTGCCGGAGCCGTCGCGGCC
>NZ_JALBHA010000041.1:0-26308 GCF_023006445.1 Bradyrhizobium sp. SHOUNA76 | reverse complement strand
GCTACGCAGCACGACGGCCCCCGGCGGCGGCGCGACGACGGGCGCGAGCGCTTGCGCCAAAACCGTCTTGCCGGTGCCTGACAATCCGCCGACCGCGATCAGGCGCGGAGCAGGGGGATGGATCAGCATCCTGGCGAGGTCAAAATAGCGCTGTGCCTGGTCAAGAATGCCGGGATCGTCGGAATGCGGTGGCTTCAGCCGAGCCAGCGCCACCTGGGCGCGGATCGCCGCCCGGATGGACATGAACAGCGGCAGGGCCGAGAGCGCGTCGAGATTGTCGGTCGGCGTCGCGGCGAGATAGCGGTTCAGGACGATGTTGGCCGCGCCCGGCTGATCGTGATGCAACAGGTCCATCAGCGTGAATGCGAGATCGTAGACCACATCGACAGTTGCCATCTGCGCATCGAACTCGATGGCGTCGAACAGCACGGGCCGGTCCTCGATCAGAACGATGTTTGCGAGATGCAGATCGCCATGGCAGCGGCGCACGAAGCCTTTCCCGCCGCGCTCTGCGAGCAGGGGGCGAACACGCAGGAATGCCTCGTGCGAGGCTCTGCCGAGCTTTTCGATATCGCCCGCATCGAAATGGCCGCCGGCTCGCAGACCGTGACTGTTGCCGTCGATCAGGGCAGGGATGGAGGAGACCCATGCCTCGCCCTCGGCGCGGATCGCCGCCGCGTGCGAAGCTGCGATCGCGTCAGCCGCAGCCGAGGCAAGAGCGGCATCCAGCGCGCCAGCCTTTGCCAGATGATCGAGCGTCCGGCTTTCGTCGAAGCGCGACATGTCGACCGCATATTCGACCGGACGGCCCTGGCCGTCGACCTTGAACGATCCGTCCGGCTCCTCGGTGATCGCGACGACGCGATGATAGATCTGCGGCGCCAGCGGCCGGTTGATCCTCATCTCCTCCTCGCACGCTGCCTTGCGCTTCGCGAGCGTCGAATAATCAAGGAACGGAAACTGCACGGCGCGCTTGATCTTCAGTGCGCGCCTGCCCTCTAGAAAGACCGAAGCCGCGTGCGTGTCGACCCGCTTGACGTCCGGATGCTCGGCGGAATTGGTGAGCGCCGCAAAGATCCGGTCCTGGGTCGCAGAATCGTCTGTCATTCCTGGCACATCCAGCTGCGTCGGGAGGCAGTCCGCCCGACGATCAGGGTAACCCTTAGGAGCGGAGCGCCGCCAGCCCTTGACGTCGATCAACGCCCGCCGCCGGCGGACCGGGCCGAAGTTCCCTTGGCTTGATGAGGATCAAGCGTCTCGACGAAAGCCGGCCTATTGTAGCGGCCAAGGAGAATCCCGATGCCCATCAAGGATGTCTTTCTGCCGCTTGTCGGCCAGCCGCGCGGGCCGGCTCTGGTTGCGATCGAGAAATGTGTGGCCGTCGCCGCCGCCCTCGGCGCCAGGATCACCGCGCTGGCGCTCGAGGAAGACGTTTTCGAGCGGCCGAAGGTGATGCTGCCCATCGATCGCGATTCCGCGGGGGCGGGCAGCTCGCGTGAGGCGAACGACGTGCAGCAGCTCCTGAGCGCATTCACCAACGCAGCGTCCCGTGCCAAGGTTCGCGCCCAGAGCCGAACGGGCAAGGTGCCGGCGGACCAGATCGCGGCGATCCTGGCCGAGCACGCCCGTTTCAGCGATCTGGCTTTGATTCCCGTGAAGCCGCACGACAGTCGAACGGAGAGCATTGTCGAAACCTTCCTGTTCGAATCGGGCCGGCCGCTTCTGCTCTGTCCGGAACATCTCGCGGACGAACTTCGGCCTGAATTCGAAAACGTCATGATCGCCTGGGATCACTCCGCGCGCGCAGCGCGAGCGGTCGGCGATGCGCTTCCGGTCCTTCAGGCGGCCGCCTCGGTCCGCGTGGTGACGGTTGCGGATGACAAGACCGAAGCGATCGTGCAATCCGGAACCGCTCTGGTCGATCATCTGAGGGAACATGGCGTCCACGCTTCGTTCGAAACGGCCAAAGGCAGCGGCAGCTCGATCGGCAAGGTCTTGGGAAGCTGGGCGAATTCCCACGGTGTGGATGCGATCGTGATGGGCGCCTATCATCATTCGCGCCTGAACGAGATCGTGTGGGGCGGTGTGACAAAAACCGTCATTGGCCAGCCACCATGCTGGGTTATGATCTCGCACTAGGCTCGCCATCCTAGCCTGATCGTCAACCATCGAAACCGTCGCTGACCTGGCGCATTTGCTTTCATGTCAACCTATCGTTTGAACAATCTGCTGGCGCCGCGTTCAGTCGCGCTCGTCGGCGCGAGCGCCCGTCCGGTCTCCGTCGGACGCGCCGTCCTGGAGAACATTCACAAGGCCGATTTCAAGGGGCGGTTCGGCCTCGTCAATCCACGCCATGCCGAAATCGGCGGCGTCGCCGCGGTGAAGAGTCTGGATCGGTTGGACTTCGTGCCCGAGCTCGTGGTCATCACGGCGCCGGCGCGCGAGATTCCCGGTATCATCGATCAGGCCGGTCGTCGCGGCTCGGCGGGCGCCTTGATCGTTTCAGCCGGGCTCGGTCATGGACCGGGATCTCTCTACGAAGCCGCGATCGCCGCGGCCCGCAAATACGGCATGCGGCTGATCGGACCGAACTGTCTCGGCATCATGATGCCCGGAGTCAGTCTGAATGCCAGCTTTGCCGCGCATATGCCGGGGGCGGGCAGCCTTGCGCTGATCTCGCAATCGGGCGCGATCGCTGCCGGCATGGTCGACTGGGCTGCGCAGCGCGGCGTCGGCTTCTCCGGCATCGTCTCGATCGGCGATCAGATCGACGTCGATATTGCCGATCTGCTCGACTATTTCGCGATGGATCACAAGACCCGCGCGATCCTGCTCTACATCGAGTCCATCAAGGATGCGCGCAAGTTCATGTCGGCGGCGCGTGCCGCCGCGCGGGTGAAGCCCGTCGTCGTGGTGAAGTCCGGCCGCATGGCGCAGGGCGCGAAGGCGGCCTCCACGCATACCGGCGCGCTCGCCGGCGCCGACGCCGTCTATGACGCGGCATTCCGCCGGGCGGGGGTGCTGCGGGTCTCCGATCTGCGTGAGCTGTTCGATTGTGCCGAGACACTCGGCCGCGTCGAATCGCCCACGGGAAAGCGTCTCGCCATCCTGACCAACGGCGGCGGCATCGGCGTCCTCGCCGTCGATCGATTGGTCGAACTCGGCGGAACCCCGGCGACCATCTCGGAGGAGGCGCGCAAGACGCTCGATGCGGTGCTGCCGCCGACCTGGTCTGGTGCAAATCCCGTCGACATCGTGGGCGACGCTGACGCCTCGCGCTACGCGGCGGCCTTGGAGGTGCTGTTGGCCGATCGCGACAATGATGCGGTCCTGGTCCTCAACGTGCAAACGGCAATCGCCTCGGCGGCCGAGATCGCCACGACCGTGACGGAGCTCGTCGGCAAATATCGCGAGCAGCACCGCCGCTGGGCGAAGCCAGTGTTGGCGGCCTGGGTCGGAGCCGATCAGCACATCATTCAGGCACTTTCCGGCGCCGGTATGCCGAACTATCCGACCGAAGACGACGCCGTGCGCGGCTTCATGCATCTGGTCCGGCACCGCGAGGTGGTCGAGGAGCTGAGCCAGGTGCCCCCCGCGATGCCCGATACATTCGTGCCGGATGCCCGGGGGGCGAGGCAGATCGTCACCGCCGCGATCGCGGACGGCCGTGAATGGCTCGAGCCTGTCGAGATCAAGAACTTGCTCGAAGCCTATGACATCGCGATGGTGCCAACCTATGCGGCGAGCGACGTCGAGCAGGCGGTGGCCTATGCAAAGGAAATCTTCGCACAAGGCGACACTGTGGTGCTGAAGATCATGTCGCGGGACATCGTCCACAAATCCGATGTCGGCGGCGTCGTGCTCAATCTGACGACGCCGGAGGCCGTGCGTGCGGCCACCTCCGACATTCTCGCCCGGGCAAGAAAGCTGCGGCCGGGGGCCCGCATCGGCGGCGTCATCGTCCAGGCGATGATCGTCAAGGCAAAGGCGCGCGAACTGATCCTGGGCCTCGCCGACGATCCCACTTTTGGCACCGTCGTGGTGTTCGGCCGTGGTGGCACCGCGGTGGAGATCATCAACGACAAGGCGCTCGCGCTGCCACCGCTGGATTTGCAGCTCGCGCGCGATTTGATCGACCGCACCCGCGTGTCGCGGCTCCTAAAGGCCTATCGTGATGTGCCAGCGGTCAAGCACGACGCCGTCGCCATGGTCCTGGTCAAGCTGGCGCAGATGGCGGCCGACATTCCCGAGATCCGCGAATTCGACATCAATCCGCTGCTGGCGGACGAAACCGGCGTGACCGCGGTGGATGCCCGCGTTGCGGTCGGACCGCCGCAACGGAAGTTCGTCGGCTCCGGCCCGGCCAATTTCGCCGTTCGCGCCTATCCGTCGCAATGGGAACGTCGCCTCAAGGTCAAGGACGACTGGCGCATCTTCGTGCGGCCCATGCGTCCCGAGGACGAGCCGACCATCCACGAATTCCTGCGCCACGTTACGGCGCACGACCTTCGCCTGCGTTTCTTCGCACCGATGAAGGAATTTACCCACGAGTTCATCGCACGCCTCACTCAGCTCGACTATGCGCGCGCCATGGCTTTCATTGCATTCGACGAGGCAACCGGCGAAATGGTCGGCGTGGTCCGGCTCCATTCGGATTCGATCTACGAGAGCGGCGAATACGCGATCCTACTACGGTCCGATCTCAAGGGCAGGGGGCTCGGCTGGGCCCTGATGCAGTTGATCATCGACTACGCGAAGTCGGAAGGGCTGAAGACCATATCGGGCGACGTGCTCAAGGAGAACACCGTCATGCTCGAAATGTGCCGCGACCTCGGCTTCGAGGTCAAGCCGGATCCCGCCGAGCCCGATATCTGCGACGTCAAGTTGAGGCTCTGAGCGCGCCCGCTAGGAGCGCGCTTCAGCCGAATTTGCCGCGGCGGATGTCTTGGTCGTCGTCCGCAATTCCTGATGATGATCGCGATCAACGGCACCAGCACCGGCGCGATCGTGCTGAGCGGACGATGCACTGCGCCTGACACCTGGGCCTGGAGCGCACGTGCCTCGAGCTGAAGGGCTTCGATGGAGGTGTCGTGAATTTCGTTGGCAAGCTCGATGTCGCGGCCTGACGGAGCGCGGCCGGCGATCGCGAAGAGAGCGGTCGCGATGGCAAAATTGACGGCGCCGAGGATGGCCGCCGCGGCAATTGCACTCCAGATCTGGACCAGCGCGAAATAGGCAGACAGCTCCAGCATCAGAAGCCCGAACGCCGCGATCAGCGCCGCAAAGGCGCGCAGGCCGAGGCCGACCAGCAGATGGCGCAGCCTGATGTCCGCGATGATCCTGTCGGTGCGCCACAGCGCGCGCAGATGTTTGACCACATTCTCGGTATTCACCTAGTGTCTCCTCAGCATGAAACCGACAACCACGCCGAGCGCGAAGGCGGAGGCCAGCGATGTGATCGGGCGCTCCGCAATGAGCCCCTGAAGCTGCTCCTGTTCTTCGTCGACGGTTTCGCCGAGCTCGGTGAGCGCGGCCCTGATCTGGTCGGCGAGCGCCTCGGCGCGATCTTTCGAGCTCTCGAACATCTCCTCGCCGGCCGTGCTCAGCAAGCGTGTGACATCGACCTTCAGCGCCCGCAATTCTTCGCTCATCCTGTCACTGTTGAACATGGACTTGATATCCCCATTGAATGCAAGCAAGCCTAGGACCCGCGCGCGCGATCGCGCTTGATTTGCGTCAATCCGCGGCGTGTCCGGGTCTTGAGACAGGTCAAGCCGGCGGCCATATGCTGGCCTAGAAATGCCGTCTGACTGGGGACGGATTGCCCCGATGAGGTGGAACGCGTGAACCACGAACCGCTGTTGCTCGCGACGCCGTCCGGCGACGTGCTGAACTTGCGTCCTGAAGGGCCCTGGACCGCCGCGAATGTGGTCGCGCTCGAGACATTGTCCCGGTCGGTCGGAGCCGACGTCGATCAATCGCGCCTCGTCACCCTCGACATGTCGGGCGTCAGCGCGCTCGACACGCTCGGGGCCTGGGTCCTGGAAAAGCTGTCGCGCAGGGCCGCATCATCCGGCAGATCTGCCGAATTCGTCGGGGTCGCCGATCATTTCAGCGGGCTGATGGACGAGGTGCGTCAGGTCAACCGCCACACGCCGGCTCCGACGGCTGCGCCCAACCCGGTGCTGGCGAGGCTGGGCGATCTCGGCAAATCCACGGTCGGGGCGCGGGAGGACATCACGATCTTCCTCCAGATGCTCGGCTCATTGTTCATGGCGGTGATCGGTGTGCTGCGGCGGCCGCGTTCGCTGCGGCTGACGTCGTTGGTGTATCAGCTTTACCGCATCGGGTGGCAGGCGATCCCGATCGTCGCGCTGATCACCTTCCTGATCGGCGCCATCATCGCGCAGCAGGGCTTCTTCCATTTCCGCAGATTCGGTGCGGAATCCTACACCGTCGACATGGTCGGCATCCTGGTGCTGCGTGAGCTCGGCGTGCTGATCGTCGCCATCATGGTCGCCGGCCGGTCGGGAAGCGCCTACACCGCCGAGCTCGGCTCGATGAAGATGCGCGAGGAGATCGACGCGCTCTCGACCATGGGGCTCGATCCCGTCGAGGTCCTGATCCTGCCGCGCGTTGTGGCCCTGGTCATTGCGCTGCCGATCCTCACCTTCATCGGATCGATTGCCGCGCTCTATGGCGGCGGTCTCGTCGCCCAGTTCTATGGCGACATGGGGCCGGCGATCTACATCGCCCGGCTGCACGAGGCCATCACGGTCACCCATTTCGAGGTGGGCATCCTGAAGGCGCCGTTCATGGCGCTGGTGATCGGGATCGTAGCCTGCAGCGAAGGATTGCGCGTCAAGGGCAGCGCGGAGTCGCTCGGGCGGCAGACCACGACGTCGGTGGTGAAGTCGATCTTCCTGGTGATCGTGCTCGACGGCCTGTTCGCGATCTTCTTCGCCTCGATCGGAATGTGACGATGGATGCATCGCAAGACGAGTTCGCGATCCGCGTCCGTGACCTCGTGGTCGGATTCGGCCGCCAGACCGTGCTCGACCATCTGTCGCTCGATGTCCGCCGGGGCGAGATCCTCGGGCTGGTGGGGGCGTCCGGCGGCGGCAAGTCGGTGCTGATGCGGACCATCATCGGCCTCATCCCGCGCCAAGGCGGGACCATCGAAGTCATGGGACAACCCACTGGCGGTCACGGACGAGGCGCAGCCACGACATGGGGCATCCTGTTCCAGCAGGGCGCGCTGTTCTCCTCGCTGACTGTCCGTCAGAACGTCCAGTTTCCGTTGCGTGAAAACCTCGTCCTGTCGCAGGAGCTGATGGACGAGATCGCGATCGCCAAGCTCGAAATGGTCGGCTTGCGCGCCCAGGACGCGGACAAATTCCCGGCGGAGCTGTCCGGCGGCATGACCAAGCGCGTGGCGCTGGCGCGCGCGCTCGCGCTCGATCCGCCGATCCTGTTCCTGGACGAGCCGACCTCTGGCCTCGATCCGATCGCCGCCGGCGATTTCGACGCGCTGATCACGACGCTGCAAAAGACGCTGGGTCTGACCGTGTTCATGGTGACCCACGACCTTGCGAGCCTGACCACGGTCTGCGACCGCGTCGCCGCGCTCGCCGACGGCAAGATCGTGGCGATCGGCCCGATGCGGGAATTGCTGCAATCCGAGCATCCCTGGGTGCGTGCCTATTTCCACGGCAAGCGCTCGCAGATGCTGCAACACGAGATGAGATGAGACATGGAAACCCGCGCTCCCTACGTGCTGATCGGCAGTTTCGTGCTGGCCGCGATCCTGGCGGTGTTCGGCTTCGTCTATTGGCTGAACAACACCGGCGGCATCGGGCCGCGCACCAACTACCACGTGCAATTCCAGGGGCCGGTCCCTGGCCTCCTGGTCGGCGCCGGCGTGCTGTTCAACGGCATTCGTGTCGGCGAGGTGACCCAGCTCGGGCTCGCGCCTGACAACCCGCGCTTCGTCAATGCGACGATCTCGGTTGCCACGGCCACGCCGGTGCGTTCCGACACCAAGGTCGGTCTCGAATTCCAGGGCCTGACCGGCGTGCCGGTGGTGACGTTGGAGGGCGGTGTGATCGTCGCCAAATCCGGCGAGCCCCTGACCTTGATCGCCGAGGCCGGCGCCGGTCAAAGCATGACGCAGGCCGCGCGCGATGCGCTGCGCCGGGTCGACACCGTGCTCGAGGACAATTCCGGCCCGCTAAAGGACACCATCGCCAATCTGAAAACGTTCTCCGACGGGCTCGCGCGCAACACCGGCAAGATCGACGGCATCCTGGCGGGCCTGGAGAAGATGACCGGCGGCGGCGCGCCTGCGCAGAAGGTCACCTACGACCTCCACACGCCGCAGAACCTCGGTGGTCCGGCCGCCAAGACGCTCTCGGCGTCACTGGCCATTCCGGAGCCGAGTGCGGTCGCAATGCTGCAGACCCAGCGCATGCTGTTCTCACCCAGCGGGGACAGGCCGGGCTTTGCAGACTTCCTCTGGGCCGACAGCATTCCGAAATTGCTCCAGGCGCGCCTGATCGACAGCTTCGAGAATTACGATATCGCCCACGCCCCGCTACGCACGACCGACCTCGGTCAGGCGGATTACCAGCTCCTGATCGACATCCGGCGCTTTCGGATCGCCACGGAGGACGAGCCACGGGTCGAGATCGGACTGTCGGCGCGGATCGTCGACAAGAACGGCAAGGTAATTGCCTCGCGCCTGGTCGAGACCAGCGAAAGGCTCGACAGGGTCGAGCCGGCGGCCTCAGTCGCAGCCTTCGATGCGGCCTTTGCTCGCATCGCCAAGGAGCTGATTGGGTGGACCGTGCAGGCGGTGTGATGCCTATTCTAGCGTCTTCAGGTAGGACAGCAGGTCGTGGATCTGGTCCGGACTGAGCTCGAAGGCCGGCATGTCGGCGTGGCCGGTATAAATCCCTTCGGCCAGCGCCTCACCAAGGGTCTCGATCGGATAACGCTGATGCAGAGTGCGTAGCGGAGGCGCGATCTTGAGCGGGCTTTGGGAGTCGCGGTCGATCGCGTGGCAGCGTGCGCAATTGGCCCGTGCAAAGGCCTTGCCGCGCTGTTCGGCGGTGGGGGCCGCCAGCGCAGGCGTAATCAGAAGCAGCCCAATCAGGCCGTGACGCAGGACGCCTTGCAGCATGGAAAGTGATCCCGTCGAACTCTGGAAGCAGAATAGGACAGGATGCCAACCCAAATTTGATCTGGGTCAACTGGCTTTGGCGCAATGCAGTAAAATGCCGCTGCGTGGCGGGCTCGGCCGGGGGGCGGAGCTGGACCGACGCGAGGAGCGGTGGATGAAGCCTTCCGTGGTCACGATTGAGCCGAACGGGCACTTCTGCGACGATTGCGCCGTACGCGGAGCGGCGGTGTGTTCGTCGCTGGATGCGGCCGAGCTCAGGGAATTCGAGCATCTCGGACGCCGCGTTCATTTCGACTCCGGCGAGACCGTGTTCTCCGAGGAGGACATCACCACCTTGTTCTACAACGTCCTCGAAGGCGTCATGCGGCTGTACAAGCTGCTGCCCGACGGCCGGCGGCAGATTGTGGGCTTTGCCTTGCCCGGTGATTTCCTGGGGATGAATTTGTCCGGCCGGCACAATTTTTCTGCCGATGCGATCGGCGCGGTGACCGTGTGCCAGTTCGCCAAAGCGCCGTTCGGCCGCTTCATCGAAGACCGGCCGCAGTTGCTCAGGCGGATCAACGAGCTGGCCATTCGCGAGTTGAGCCAGGCTCGCGACCATATGGTCCTGCTCGGCCGCCGCTCGGCGGACGAGAAGGTTGCGACCTTCCTGCTCGGCTGGCGTGAACGGCTGGTCGCGCTAAAGGGGCTGTCCGATACGGTCCCGCTTCCGATGAGCCGTCAAGACATCGCCGACTATCTCGGCCTGACCATCGAAACCGTCAGTCGCACCTTCACCAAGCTCGAGCGTCACGGCGTGATCGAGATCATTCATGGCGGCATCAGCCTGCTCGATCCTGCGCGCGCCGAGGCGCTGGCCGCAGCCTGACGGTCGTCCGCGTCGCCTGACCTTTTTGATCTCGATCAATGACGCCGGCCGGCCGGCACAAATCCCAACCCAACTGGGAGGAGCATGATGCCCGCTGATGCATTGCTGATGGCCATTGTCGTCGTCGCGATCTTCGTCGCATTCGCCGCAGCTCTGGCTTGGGCGGACCGGCAAACCAGCGCCGGCCGGCTCGATCCGGATTCCAAGCGCTGAAACTCCCGAGGTCCTGGTCCGCTCAGGCGCGCGGCAGCCGACGCCCGCCCGCACTGTCGGCCGCTCGCCAGCGCCTCAACGCAATCGCGGATTGCGTGGCCTGCAACTCTGCATCGATCAAAACGCATCGACGCATCCTCCGGATGCGCATTCCGGCTCGACCGCGGCTTTTTCGCGGCATTTGCCTCAAACCGCGCGCGTGCTTTCCGGTTGAAAAGCCTGATAACGTTGACTACGCAGGAACCTCAGTGCCTCGTAGTCTTAGGAGCCCCGCGGCGTGCCTCAGGACAAGACCGGCGACCCCCGACAGTCGGCGGGCAACAAATTATCGGTCCTGCGCAAGCACCCGATCTTCGCGGATCTGGAGCCGGAGGCGCTCGATCAGCTCTGCCGCTACGCCAAGCACACCACCGTGAAGCGCGGCGCGACGATCGCCGCCAAGGGCGATCCCGGCAACAATCTCTTCGCGGTGATCACGGGGACAGTGAAGATTTCCTCCTCGTCGCCCGATGGACGGAACGCCATTCTCAATCTGATCGGCCCCGGAGAAATCTTCGGCGAGATCGCGGTGCTCGACGGCGCGCCCAGGTCGGCCGACGCCACCGCCAACACCAATTGCGAGCTCTACATCATCGATCGGCGGGACTTTCTGCCGTTCGTGAAGAGCCAGCCGGCGCTGGCGATGAAATTCATCGAGCTGCTCTGCGCGCGTCTGCGCTGGACCAGTCAGCAGGTCGAGCAGGTGATCCTCCAGAATCTGCCGGGCCGGCTCGCGAGCGCGCTGCTCGGTCTCACCGAAGAGCGCAAGTTCGACTCCGGCAGCGGCACGCTCGCCATCACCCAGCAGGAGATCAGCGAGATGGTGGGGATGACGCGCGAGAGCATCAACAAGCAATTGCGCGCCTGGGCCGGCCGCAACTGGGTTCGCCTCGAGCACGGCGCCATCGTCGTGCTGGATACGGACGCGCTGCGCGAACTCGCCGAGAGCGGCCTCGGCGGCGAGTGATGCCTCAGGCCTGATCGTCGATGATGGCGACCGCGCGGGTCCAGCCCGCCGAGGCGCGTTCGATCTTCACCGGGAAGCATGAGACCGTGAAGCCGGTCGGGGGCAATTGATCGAGATTGTGCAGCTTCTCCAGATGGCAATAGCCGATATGCCGTCCCGCCTTGTGGCCTTCCCAGATCAGGCCGGCATCTTTTGTCTCGGCATATTTCTTCGCGGTGTAGACGAACGGCGCGTCCCAGCTCCAGCCGTCGGTGCCGGTCAGCCGCACGCCGCGTTCGAGCAGATACATGGTGGCTTCATAGCCCATGCCGCAGCCGGAATTGACGTATTCGGCCTTGCCGAATTTCGCGCCGGCGTTGGTGTTGACGACGACGATCTCCAGCGGCGACAGCGTGTGTCCGATGCGCTTCAGCTCCTTCGCGACGTCGTCGGCGCTCGCCACGTAGCCGTCGGGCAGATGCCGGAAGTCGAGCTTCACGCCGGGCTGGAAACACCATTCCAGCGGGACCTCGTCGATCGTCCATGACCGCTCGCCGCGGTTCATGGTCGGATGGAAGTGCCAGGGCGCATCGAGATGCGTGCCGTTATGGGTCGACAGCGAGACCTGTTCGACGGCCCAGCCTTGTCCGTCCGGCAGATCCTGCGCCTTGAGACCGTCGAAGAACTGCAGCATCCGTGGCAGGCCCTGCTGGTGATCGATATACTGGATTGTCGGATGGTTGCCGGGTGGATCGGCCGTCACGTCGTTTCGAAGCGGCACAGAGATATCGATCAGCTTCCGCGGCATGGGCATTCCCTCAACATGGTCTGCTGTTTCGAATATCTTGAGGGGCCTGCATTAATGGCGTCAAGTCACGTGGCGGCGACGTCGGCCAGCCGCCGTCCCCGCCATAATGCGAATTGCGTCAGAAATCGATCGATGCAACTCTTGCATCGATCGATGCTGGAATTGGCTTGGACAGAGAATGCCGCCCGCCCTACGGACGACTTGGTGCTTGACTTCACGTCTGAAGTGGAGCGACCCAAGGCGGCCCGCAGCCTGCCCGACAACGACATAATCAACCCCGGAGGAAGCCCAGATGAAGACACTCACCGGTATCATCACAGCCGTTGCGCTGGCGCTCTCAGCGCCCCTGGCGACCGCACGCGATTTCCGCTCCGCCGACATCCATCCCGCCGATTATCCGACCGTCGAGGCCGTCAAGTTCATGGGCAAGCAGCTCGCGGCGGCGAGCGGCGGCAAGCTCGGCGTCAAGGTGTTCCCGAACGGCGCCCTGGGCTCCGAGAAGGACACGATCGAGCAGCTCAAGATCGGCGCGCTCGACATGATGCGGATCAACGCATCGCCGCTCAACAACTTCGTGCCGGAAACCATCGCGTTGTGTCTGCCCTTCGTCTTCCGCGACACGCAGCACATGCGCACCGTCCTCGACGGGCCGGTCGGCGATGAGATCCTGGCCGCCATGGAGCCCGCCGGCCTGGTCGGCCTTGCCTATTACGACAGCGGCGCCCGGTCCATCTACACCGTCAAGGCTCCGGTCAAGTCGCTTGCCGATCTCAAGGGCCTGAAGATCCGTGTCCAGCAGTCCGACCTGTGGGTTGGCATGATCCAGAGCTTAGGGGCCAACCCGACGCCGATGCCGTATGGCGAGGTCTATACCGCGCTCAAGACCGGCCTGGTGGATGCTGCCGAGAACAATTGGCCCTCCTACGAGTCCTCGCGCCATTTCGAGGCCGCCAAGTTCTACAACATCACCGAGCACTCGCTGGCGCCCGAAGTTCTCGTGATGTCGAAGAAGGTCTGGGACACGCTGAGCAAGGAGGACCAGGCGCTGGTCCGCAAGGCGGCCAAGGAATCGGTGCCCGTCATGCGCAAGCTCTGGGACGAGCGTGAGCAGGCCTCTCGCAAGACAGTCGAGGCGGCCGGCGTCCAGGTGGTGACCATCGCCAACAAGGCGGAGTTCGTCGACGCGATGAAGCCGGTGTACCAGAAGTTCGCCGGCGACGAGAAGCTGCAGGGCCTCGTCAAGCGCATCCAGGACACGAAGTAAGACCATAGCCGCGTCGGGTTCGGCGTTGCCGCGGAGGCGACGCCGGACCCTCGCAAGGAGCCGCGGAAATGACAGACCCACACGTCGCAAGTCACGAGCACGGGGACACGGCAGCACGTCCATCTACAGGCTTGCTGTCGCGGATCAACGCCCCCGTTGCTCGCGCCGGCATGTATCTGTCCGTGACCGGACTGCTCGTCATCGTGATCATCGTCTTCTATCAGGTGTTCGGGCGCTACGTCCTCAATTCCAGCCCGACCTGGACGGAGAACCTCGCGCTGGTCCTCATCCTCTATGTCACGCTGATCGGTGCCGCCGTCGGCGTGCGCGATGCCGGACACATCGGCATGGACAGTCTGCTGGTGATGCTTCCGGATCACATGCGGGAGAAGATCGAGCTCGTGATCCACGTCCTGGTGGCCGTGTTCGGCGTTGCGATGGCCTACAACGGCTGGGTCCTCGGGTCTTCGGTCGGAACCGTGAAGATCCCCAATCTCGGTCTTCCCGAGGTGATCCGCTACGTGCCGCTGATCGCCTCCGGCGTCCTGATCGTCTCCTTTTCCATCGAGCACATCATGGCTCTCCTGCGCGGCGAAGAGGTCGTCCCCTCATGGAACTGATCATCCTCGGCGCCACGTTCTTCGGCTTCCTGATTCTCGGCGTTCCCGTTGCCTTCGCGATCGGCCTCTCGGCGATCTGCACCATCCTCTACGAAGGCCTGCCGGTCGCGGTCATCTTCCAGCAGATGATGTCGGGGATGAACATCTTCTCGTTCCTCGCGATTCCCTTCTTCGTCTTCAGCGGTGAGCTGATGCTGCATGGCGGCGTCGCCGACAAGATCGTGCAGCTCGCCAAGAATCTCGTTGGCCACATCCGCGGTGGGCTCGGCATGTCGAACGTGGTCGCCTGCACGCTGTTCGGCGGCGTCTCCGGCTCGCCCGTGGCCGACGTGTCGGCGATGGGCGCGGTGATGATCCCGATGATGAAAAAGGAAGGGTTCGACACCGACTACGCCGTCAACGTCACCACCCACGCCTCGCTGGTGGGCGCCTTGATGCCGACCAGCCACAACATGATCATCTATGCCCTGGCCGCCGGCGGCAAGGTCTCGATCGGCGCGCTGATCGCCGCCGGCCTCCTGCCGGCGATCGTGCTGATGATCTGCATGCTCGTCGCTGCCTACGCCGTCGCGGTGAAGCGCGGTTATCCCGCCGGCAAGTTCCCGGGCTGGGCCGAGGTGTTCCGCTCGTTCGCGGCCGCGCTGCCTGGCCTTCTGATTGTCGGCATCATCCTGACGGGCATCCTCTCCGGCGTATTCACGGCAACCGAATCCGCCGCCGTCGCGGTCACCTACACGATCCTGCTGACCTTCTTCATCTACCGCACCATGACCTGGAGCAACTTCCTGCGCGCAGCCGCCAAGGCGGTGAAGACGACGGGCGTGGTGCTGCTGCTGATCGGCGTTTCCACCATGTTCCAGTACCTGATGGGACTGTACGAGGTGGCCGATCTCGCCGGCGAGATGATGAGCAAGGTGTCCACGCAACCCTGGATGATCTTCCTGCTCATCAACGTCATCCTGTTCGTGCTCGGCACGTTCATGGACATGGCGGCGACCATTCTGATCTGCACCCCGATCTTCCTGCCGATCGCGATGAAGGCGGGCATGGACCCGGTGCAGTTCGGCATGCTGATGCTGATCAATTGCGCGCTCGGGCTCAACACCCCGCCGGTCGGAACCACGCAGTTCGTCGGCTGCGCCATCGGCGGCATCTCGGTCGGCGCGGTGATGCGCACCATCCTGCCGTTCTATGCCGCGCTGATCGCAGCACTGATGTTCGTGACCTACGTCCCTGCATTCTCGCTGTGGCTGCCCCGCCTGCTGATGGGCTACAAGGGCTAGCAGCTACAGGAGAAATTATCAGTGACGGACTATCGCAAGCTCTTCGATCTCACCGGCAAGACCGCAGTTGTCCTCGGGGCCGCATCCGGCATCGGCAGGTCGTCGGCCGAGGCCCTTGCCGGGTTAGGGGCCCGTGTCGTCTGCGCCGATCGCGCGCTCGACGCCGCGGAAGCGACTGCCGTCGGCATTCGCGACAAGGGCGGCTGGGCGGAGGCAGCGGCTTGCGACGCCGCAAGTGCGGCGGATGTCAACGCGCTCGCCAAGTCCGTGATGCAGAAATTTTCGCGACTCGACATTGCCGTGACGACGCCCGGGCTCAACATCCGCAAGACCATCCTCGATTATACCGAGGAGGATCTCGACCGCGTCCTCAACCTCAACGTCAAGGGCACTGTCTGGTTCTTCCAGGCGTTCGGCCGCATCATGGTCGCTCAGAAAGGGGGCAGCATCATCGCTTGCTCCTCGGTGCGGGCGGTGACCATCGAGCCGGGCCTTGGCGTCTACGGCTCGACCAAGGCCGCCATCGGCCTGCTGGTCAAGGGCTTTGCCTCCGAGGTCGGCCACGCCGGCGTGCGCGTCAACGCGATCGCGCCGAGCATCGCCGAGACCGCGCTGACCGGTCCGTTCAAGCAGCGCCCCGACATCTACAATCTCTACGCCGGCCACACTGTGTTCAACCGCTGGAGCAGCGCCGACGAGGTCGCGACCGCCGTGGCCTATCTCGCTTCGGATGCCGCGAGCTATGTCAGCGGCAGCACGCTGTTCGTCGATGGCGGCTGGACTGCGGTCGACGGCCCGCCGACCGGGCTGACCCAGCTGCACAAATAGCACGGCATCTAGCCGGAAAAGCCAGCGCGCTGGCGCAGCTCCCTGTGATCTGCGCCAGCCAGGAGCGCGATCAGTGCAGCAGCTTCGTTCGGATGCGCGGCCCTGGCGGTCACGCCGGCCGTGTACATGGTCACGAGCTCGCAGCCCGGCGGCAGCAACCCCGACAGCGCGATGCCGTCGGTCGCGATGATCTCGGTCGCCTGTGTGCAGCCGATCGGCCTTTGCGCGGTGGACGCCGCGAGCTCCCGCATCGCCGTTGCGCCGTTCGGAAATATCTTGAGGCGCGAGGCGACCTCATAGGCGATGCCGAACTGGTCCAGCACTTTTGCGACGTGCTGCCCCGCGGTCGAGGCCTTGGTGTCGGGGACGTAGATCGCGTCGGCGCCGCGTAACACCTCGCGCAGATCGGCCTCGGTCTTCACCGTCACCTTGGGATCACGGCTGCGGACCGCCAATGCGGTCTCGACACGGCCGACATCCGTGATCGAGGAGGGGGCGACAAGCTTCTCCTCAGCGAGCTTTGCTAGGAGCGCTTGCGTCAGGATCACGAGATCGGCCGGCGTGCCCGCGCGCAGCTTGTCGGCCATGAGGCCGACCGCGCCGAATTCGCCGCTGATGCCGAATCCGGTCCGCGCCTTCAAGGCATCAGTGAGGCCGCGCACCAAGCCTTGCGCCGCGCCGCCGCTCAAGATTTTCACTGTCGTCACGACGCAAGCTCCGCAGCTGCAATGATTCTGTCACGCGTGATCGGCAGGTCACGCACGCGCACGCCGAGGCAGTCGTAGACGGCATTGGCGATCGCCGCCGTCACCGGGCCGTGGGCGGCCTCGCCGGCGCCGACCGGCTCGATCTCCGGTCGCTGGATGATCTCGACGTCCACTGCCGGCACCTCACTGAATCTCAGGATCGGATAGTCCGTCCAGGAGGTCGAGGTGATGCGCGTCCGGTCGAAGCGGACGCGCTCCCTCAGCACCCAGCTCGTCGCCTGGATCGCGCCGCCCTCGATCTGATTGATGACGCCGTCCGGATTGATGGCCTCGCCGACATCGACCGCGAGCGTCAGCCTCTTGACGCGGATGTCGTCGGTGCCTTCGATCTCGGCAATCGCGGCGCAATACGCGCCCGTGTTCTTGTAGCGGCCAAATCCGATGCCGTGACCGATGCCGGAGCGCTTCTGCGGTTTCCATCCGGAACGTCGCGCCGCAGCGCTGATGACGTCGCGGGCCCGTTCGTCGCGCAGATGCCGCAAGCGGAACGCGATCGGATCTTCGCCGCGCAAGGCGGCGATCTCGTCGAGCAGGGATTCGATGGCGAAGACGTTGCCTTGTCCGCCCAGCGTCCGTAGCGACGAGGTGCGCATCGGCATGGTCAACAGCCGGTGGCTCGTGATCCTCCAGGCCGGAAGATCATACAGCGGAACGGAGTTGCGGTCGGCACCGCCCCCATTCGCGGCCGGTGGATTCGTCGAGATCATACGGGGGTAGGGGTTCGCGATCTCGGTTGCGGCAAGCAGCGCCGGCTGCGGCGCGCGTCCCGGCCTTGCTACGTGGCCATTGCTCCAGATCGCGTGGCGCCAGCCGACGATCTCGTTGTCCGCATCGAGATCGGCCTCGATCTCGATGGCCATCGCCGCGCCAAAGGGGGCGTGGGACATCTCGTCGTGGCGCGACCACTGCACCCGCACCGGCCGGCCGCCAGCAGCCTTGGCGAGCAACACGGCATCGAGTGCCACGTCATCGGCCGCATTGTGTCCGTAGCAGCCGGCGCCCTCCATGTGCTCGACCACGATGTTCTCGGCCGGCAGCTTGAGCACGATCGCGAGGTCGGCGCGCAGCAGGTAGACACCCTGGCTGTGCGTCCAGACATGAACGCGATCAGCCTCCCATCGTGCCAAGGCGCAGGACGGCGCCATCGAGGCATGCGCGATGTAAGGGCGGGTATATTGCCGGCGGAGGGTTTGAGAGCCCTTGCGCGCCGGGCTTGCTGTCCTGGTGTCAATGATGGTCGTCTCGACGGGCTGGCTTCGCAGGAAGCCGGCGAGATCGGCTTCATCGGGCAGCGGTTCGCCGGCCGACCATGTTGCGCCTTTGCGCAGGGCTTTCAGCGCGGCTTCTGCCGCAGCCTCGCTGTTGGCGACCACTCCGGAAAAGCCGCCGTCGCGGACGATTGCGATGAGGCCGGGAACGGCGCGCGCTACGGTGTCGTCTAGCCCAACCAATTTGGCGCCCGAGACGTCGGGTCGCAACACGCGTCCGTGCGCCAGTCCCGGCAGCGCAAGGTCGTGGATGAAGCGCGGCCGCGCAAACACCTTGTCGGGAATATCCACACGCTGGACCGAATGGCCGGCGACGCTGCGCTTGTCGGCGCTCTTCGCGGTCACGTCCGCGGTGGCATCGTGGTCGAGCGAGACCTCGCCGCTCAATTCCCAGTAGCTGGTCCTGACATTGCCGGGGCCTGAGATGGTGCCGTCATCGACATCCAGCAGCGATGCATCGACACCGAGACGCTCCGACGCCGCGTCAAGGAAGCGTTGGCGCACCTCGGCACAGACCAGGCGCAGCGCCCGGCCGGATTGCTGGATCGACTGGCTGCCCGAGGTGACGCCTTCGTTCGGGCTCATCGCCGTCGAGGTATGGATCATGTCAATGCGGCCGATATCGACGTCGAGCTCGTCCGCCGCGATCTGCGCCAGCGCCGTGACAATGCCCTGGCCGATCTCGACCTTGCCGGGCGAGACCGCCACACCGCCTTCACCCGTGAAGTTCACCCAGGACGACAGTTTTGGATTGGCAGCGAGGCTGATCGGCAGTTTCGGGGCAGGGGACGACGCACTCATGACGCTGCCAGCTCCGCCGCCGCGCGCAACACGGCGCGGACCATGCGGGTATGCGATCCGCAGCGGCACAGATTGCGATCGAGTGCCGCTCTGACCTCGGTCTCCGTCGGGGACGGATTGCGCTTCAGGAGCGCCGCCGCGCTGATCAGGATTCCGGAAACGCAATAGCCGCACTGTATCGCCTGCTCGGAGATGAAGGCACGTTGCAGCGCGTGCGGTCGTCCGGCCGTGCCGAGGCCTTCGACGGTGACGACGTCCCGGTCCGCGACCGACCACATCGGCATATCGCAGGAGGTTATCGCGCGGTCGTTGACCATGACAAGACAGGCCCCGCACTCGCCGGCGCCGCAGCCGAAATGTGCACCGGTAACGCCGAGCCGGCCGCGCAGCACATCGAGCAGCGTCTGGTCCGGATCGGCATCCACTGTCATGGCGGCGCCGTTGAGGCTGAATTGAATGGTCGGCATGCGCACTCTGCGGCCTCAGGACTTGTCGAACTTCTTGACGACGTCGGCCCATTTCTCGATATCGCCACGCAGGAATTTCTCGAATTCCTCCGTGGTCATCGACATGGGCACGGCCCCCTGTTCCGTCCAGAGCTTGACGATGTCGGGCCGCTTCACCATTGCGTTGACGGCGGCATTGAGCTTGTCGATGACGGGCTTTGGTGTGCCGGCCGGCGCCATCAGGCCGAGCCAGATCGTCGCCTCATAGCCTGCTACGCCCGCCTCGATCGCGGTCGGCACCTTCGGCAGCACGGCTGAGCGCTGCTTGCCGGTGGTCGCGAGCGCGCGGACCTGGTTCTCGGCGATGTTCGGCGCCATCGCCGGCACCGCGTCGATCATCATCTGCACCTGTCCGCCGATCACGCCGCTGCGCGCCTCGCCGCTGTTGCGATAGGGAACGTGCACGACATCGACGCCGGCCATGGCTTTGAACAGCTCGCCGGCCATGTGGTACGGCGTGCCCTGACCCGAAGAGGCATAGTTCAGCTTGCCCGGTTGCGCTTTGGCGAGAGCGATGAACTCGACAAGAGTCTTCGCCGACACCTGCGGGTTTACCACGATGACGAGATCGGAATAGTTCACCGGCGCGATCGGCGCGAGGTCCCGCATCAGCTCGTATTTGCGCTTGTCCGGGGTCAGCAGCGATTCATTCGCGGTCTGGGTGTTGGACATCATCAACAGCGTGTAGCCGTCGGCCGGCGACTTCGCAGCCTCCACGGTGCCGATGACACCGCCGGCACCGGTGCGATTCTCGACCACGAAGGGCTGGCCGAAGCTCTCCTGGAGCGCATTGCCGATCAGCCGTGCGGCGACGTCGGCCGGTCCGCCGGCGCCGAAGGGCACGACGATGCGGACCGCGCGGGTGGGATAATCCTGGGCGAATGAGGGGGCGGCGGAGACTGCGGCAAGCAGGCCGGCGGCCAAGGCCGGCACGAATCTTCGGACTGTCATGCCCACCTCCCTGATATCGTTCTTGTTGGCAGCACTGTAACGGCAGCCGATGCGGACTGTCGACGGCTGACCAGGCCGATCACGCCGGGAATATCGCGCCGTTTTCGGCGTGGAGCGCCGTCTTCGCAGTCGCGGCAGGAACCCGCAGCGCACGTGATCTGAGCAAATCGCATGGGCATTGCCGGATAAATGCCCTCGGCTGACAGGTATTTTGGTGTTACGAATTTGGCCATGAACCAGCACGCCAAGATCGAAATCCGCCATTCGACCTGCCCGCATGATTGCCCCTCGGCCTGCGCCCTCGATGTCGAGGTGGTCGAAGGCCGCAGCATCGGTCGTGTCCGTGGTTCGAAGCAGCAGACCTATACGGCCGGCGTCGTCTGCGCCAAGGTCGCCCGCTATGCCGAGCGCATCCATCATCCGGAGCGGGTGATGTTTCCGATGCGCCGCATTGGGCCGAAGGGCTCGGGGCAATTCGCGCGGATCTCCTGGGACGAGGCGCTGGACGAGATCGGGCATCGCTTCAATGCGGCCGAGCGCGAGTTCGGCGCGGAATCGATCTGGCCTTATTACTATGCCGGCACGATGGGGCTGGTGATGCGCGACGGCCTCAACCGTCTCACGCATGTGAAGAAATATTCCCGCTTCTATCAGACCATCTGCGCCAATGTCGCCCGCATCGGCTTCGCGATCGGCACCGGCAAGATCGCCGGCGTCGATCCGCGCGAGATGGCGCTGTCCGACCTCGTCGTGATCTGGGGCACCAACCCGGTCAACACCCAGGTCAACGTGATGACGCACGCCTCCCGCGCCCGCAAGGAGCGCGGCGCGAAAATTGCCGCGGTCGACATCTACGACAACGAGACCATGAAGCAGGCTGACATCAAGATCATCCTGCGGCCCGGCACCGACGGCGCGTTCGCGTGTGGTGTCATGCACGTCCTGTTCCGCGACGGCTATGCCGACCGCGCCTACATGGACAAGTACACCGATTGCCCGGCCGAGCTCGAGGCGCATCTGAAGACGCGCACGCCGGAATGGGCGTCTGCGATTTGCGGCGTGCCGGTGGCGGAGATCGAAGCCTTTGCCAAGGCGATCGGCGAGACCAAACGGACCTTCTTCCGGCTCGGCTACGGCTTCACCCGCTCGCGCAACGGCGCGACGCAGATGCATGCCGCGACCTGCATTCCCGCGGTCACCGGCGCCTGGCAGTATGAAGGCGGCGGTGCCTTCTTCAACAATTACGCGCTGTGGCATTTCAACGAATCCATCATCGAGGGCCACGACGCCATCGACCAGAGCATCCGCGCACTCGACCAGTCGAAGATCGGCCGCATCCTCACCGGGGATGCCGAAGCGCTGCGCGGCAAGGGGCCGGTCAAGGCGATGCTGATCCAGAACACCAACCCGATGACCGTGGCGCCGGAGCAGGCGCTGGTCCGGCAGGGCTTTGCGCGCGAGGATCTGTTCGTCGCGGTGCACGAGCAGTTCATGACCGAGACGGCGCAGATGGCCGATATCGTGCTGCCGGCGACCATGTTCATGGAGCATGACGACCTCTATTACGGCGGTGGCCACCAGCACATCTCGGTCGGGCCGAAACTGATCGATCCGCCCGGCGAATGCCGCTCCAACCACGAGGTTTTGCAGGGGCTGGCGCCGCGGCTCGGCGCCAAGCATCGAGGTTTCGAGATGACGCCGCGCGAACTGATCGACGCGACGCTGAAGCTGAGCAATCACGGCGACATCGCCGGTCTCGAGGCCGACCTCTGGCGCGACCTGCAGCCGGACTTCCGCACCTCGCATTTTCTCGATGGCTTTGCCCATGCCGACGGCAAATTCCATTTCAAAGCGGATTGGGCGCATCCACCGTTCGGCGTGACCATGGGCGATGTCGCCAAGATGCCTGATCTGCCGGACCACTGGGCGGTGATCGAGCACTCCGACCAGGCCCATCCGTTCCGGCTGGCGACCAGCCCTTCGCGCAGCTTCCTCAACACCACCTTCAACGAGACGCCGTCCTCGCTGGCGCGCGAGGGCAAAGCGAGCGTGATGATCCATCCCCTGGATGCTGCCGCGCTCGACATCGCAGACGGCGATGCGGTGACGCTTGGCAATACCCGCGGCGAGACCACGCTGGTCGCGACGCTGTTCGTCGGCGTGCGGCGCGGCGTGCTGATCGCGGAGTCCGTTCATCCCAACAAGAACCATATCGGCGGGCGCGGCATCAACATGCTGACGGGCGCCGAAACCGTCGCGCCGATCGGCGGGGCCGCATTCCATGACAACAAGGTCTGGATCAGGAAGGCCTCTGCAGCTCAGGGCACGCATTCCGTGACGCCGTAGCCCGCGAACTCCTTCGCGATATCAGGATTCATCGACTTCGCCTGCGCGATATCCGTGGCGCCGTCGCCGCCGCTCTTGCGCCTGGCGATGCCCCGGCCGAACAGCGACGATGACGAGCGCGGGTTGCGCTGGATCGCATCGTTGTAGTCCTTGATCGCCTCGGCGGTCCGGCCGAGCTTGAGGTTGACGAGCCCTCGGCTGTCGAGCGCATCGCTCAATCCGGGATCGATCTGGAGCGCCAGATTGCAGTCGGCGAGCGCGCCCTGCAGATCGCCGGTCGCAGCGCGCGTCCAGCAGCGATTGTTGAGCGCCTCGCCATCCCTGGGATCCCTGCGGATCACGAGGTCGAAATCCTGCATGGCGAGCCTATAGGCGCGCTTGATCGCATAGACCTGGCCGCGCTTGTAGCGCGAGGCGACGTCATTGGCATTCGCCGCGATCTTGCGACTGAGATCGGCGATGACCGGATCCCTGGCGAGATCGTCGGCGCTCGGGGGCGGCTCCGCCTGCGGGGCATCGCAGACCGGCTTCTGCGGCTCGGGTTTCTGAGGCTCTGGCTTCGTCGGGTCGCCGGCCTTGTTGTCGGCCGGCTGCGCCACCGAACCTGCGAAAGAGAATTCGGTTGTGAGCGAGGATGACAGCCACGGCACCTGCTCCCGTTTGGTGGCGGCGACCACGCCGTTCTTGGTGTTGGTCAGGGCCTGCTCGGCGCTGATGTTCGGCGCACGCATCTCGCGGAGCAGCTCGGCGACGAACAGGCCGTGCTCGGTCTTGCCGCTGGCCGCAACCGCGCCGAGCGCGGCGGAGTAGAGCACGAGCGAATTGCTCGGCGCGATCGCCGGCGCAAGGCCCGCCGAATAGCGGCGGAAGCGCCGCTCGAACGGGTTGCGGCGCGAGGCGTCGATCAGCGCGATCTTGATCGCGGCGCCGCGCGTGTTCATCTCGGCGAGGATGGTGTCGAGGCTGAAGCCGTCGCGCGCCACGTCCGGCTCGGTCCAGATCTGCGCGTCGACCGGAAGCAGGTAGGTCTGCCGGTTGGACTGGATGGCAAAACCGTCGAAGAAGATCAGCGCCACCGCGCCGCGCTCGATGCGGGCATAAAAGCGATCCAGCACCTGCCGCATGGCGTCGGCCGTGAGATTGCTCTGCCGATCGACGACGAAGCCGTCGCGCTTCAATTCTTCAGCGACGTCCTGAGCATCGTTGGCGACCTCGTTCAGCACGAATTCGTTGTCGGGGTATCTTGCATTGCCGATCACCAGCGCGAGCTTGGCGCCGTCGGCCGCGCGGCTTGCGGGTCCTGCGCTCAGCACGAGCAAGCCTGCCAGCAACAAAATCGTCGCGGTGCGCATGAAATGGCTCATCGGTGATCAAAATCTCCAGTCAGGATAGCGGCCGTCGCCGTTAATTCAATCGCCATGCGAATTTGCGCCCACACGCTATGGTGACACAGCGTTGCAGATTGCCCTTGCGCGCGCCGCCGGTCCTGCCGCAAATGGCAGCAAAACGGAACACAAGGAAGCGAGCCTACCATGACCGACACCACGGCAATCATCACTGAAAAGCGCGGGCAGGCGTTCTGGATCACCATCAACCGGCCGGAGAAACGCAACGCGCTGAACGGCGAGGTCATCGCCGGCATCACCAAAGGCTATCGCGACGCGCATGACGACAAGGACGTCCGCGTCATCGTGCTGACGGGCGCGGGCGACAAGGCGTTCTGCGCGGGCGCCGACTTGCAGAATTCCGGCGCGGCTTTCGCGATGGATCATTCCAAACCAAATGTCGACTATGCCGATCTGTTACGTTTGTCACAGAACTCCACCAAACCGGCGATTGCGCGGGTCGGGGGCGTCTGCATGGCCGGCGGCATGGGCCTTTTGTGCATGACCGACATGGCGGTCGCGGCCGATCACGTCATCTTCGGCCTGCCCGAGGTGAAGGTCGGCGTGTTCCCGATGCAGGTGCTGAGCCTGTTGCAGAGCATCGCGCCGCCGCGCCTCGTCAACGAATGGGCGCTCACCGGCGAGCCGTTCGATGCCAAGGCGGCGCTGAGCGCGGGCCTGCTCAACTACGTGGTGCCCACCGCCGAGCTCGATGCCAAGGTCGACTGGCTGATCGGCCGCATCGTCGACAAGTCGCCAACCGCGATCCGCCGCGGCAAATACGCCATGCGCGCCATCGCCTCGATGTCGTTCGACGAGAGCATCGCCTACACCGAAAGCCAGATCGCACTGCTGGCGATGACCGAGGACGCCAAGGAGGGCCTGAAAGCGTTCAGCGAGAAGCGGAAACCGGTCTGGACGGGAAGGTAGAGGGGGGCTGCTGGCTGATCCGTCATCCTGAGGTGCCAGTGATGCGATGCGGTTAGCATCGCAGCGGGAGCCTCGAAGGATGAACGGCCAAAGATGCAGCCGGGCCGTCGCCCTTCGAGGGCCGCTGAAGAAGCGGCCACCTCAGGGTGACGGGGATGAATTGACGCACGCTGAATCAACATCGTTCATTGCGAGCGCAGCGAAGCAATCCAGTGTCTTTCCGCGGAGGGATTCTGGATTGCTTCGCTGCGCTCGCAATGTCGAAGCAGGATGGCGAGGCTTTCATCCACTTATTCACGATTCAAAACAGCAGGCACGCCTTCGCCTTCTCGCGGCGTAATCCGCCCGAGCTTTGCTCTCCGCTTCACGCCCTCTCGGAGAGAAAGGGCGCAGGGAAGGCCGGGTGCCGGCTGGCACCCGCAAGACTCCCGTGCAAGAATGATGCACACGCAAGGCACAGGAGCGATACAGGGCAGCCGCAACATCCGGCCTTCCCTGCGCAGTGGCTTTACGGCTTATACGCGCTCTCCTCGGAGACGATTGTCCTTCTTGCCTCCGTCACCTCCGCGAAATTCACGGACGCCGCTCCGGTCGGAGCGAGCGCCTTTCGCAAAGGCTTGACCGTAGCAACGACGGCCAGGACCACGCGCTTTCGTCGTACGCATTCGGCGCCGTCCGTCGTGTGCGGCCGGTCGCGCTCACGGGATCTTCCGCCCTGCACGCCAGATTCCGCATCGACGCCGCTCGCGTCCACCGCAGCCTGATCCGCGGCTCGTGACGACGTACGACCGCCCCTTTTCGTGGATCAGGATGGCGGCAGGATGCGGTAAAACGGAAATTCTGTAAAGGCGAATATTTTTGCGGGTGTCGGTTGACCGAGGGATTGGGTGTTTTGCCCCTCGGGTGGCGCAAGAGCTTGTAGGCGGCGTAGGGTGGGTAGCGTCAGCGTAACCCACCACGCTTGTTTCCGCGGAGGCGGAACAGGTGGGTTACGCCTGCGACCGCGCTTTGCGCGGTCTCCGGCTAACCCACCCTACGGCAGCTCACCCCGCGTTGGCTTTCAGTCCTGCCGCCTGGATCCCCGCGAGCGCGCAGGCCTCGTCATTGTCGGAGGTGTCACCCGACACACCCACCGCGCCGAGCAGCGTCGCGCCGTCCATGATCAGCACGCCGCCGGGGACCGGCACCAGCGCGCCCTTGGCCAGGGTGTTCACGGCATCGATGAAATAGGCCTGCTCCTGGGCGCGCTGGAACAGGGCGCGCGAGCCCATGCCCATGGCGAGCGCGCCATAGGCCTTGCCGTG
>NZ_JALBHA010000419.1:0-5788 GCF_023006445.1 Bradyrhizobium sp. SHOUNA76 | reverse complement strand
CGTGCAGGGATTGCAGCAGCCGGTGCACCAGCGTGCCGCGTTGCAATGCAAGGGCGCGGGACTGGACCGATTCGCCTGATCGCACCGTGCGCCCTTCCCCGGCTGGCTGTCCGGAGGGACGCACCGGATCGTCGTCGGCGGTCTCGCGTGGTGCCGGCGCAAGCAGCCAATCGGGCAGGGCGACGGTCTGGTCTACGGACGTCGCCGGTGTGCCGAGCGCCGCGACATCCTCCGGCCGGGCGAATCGGGTCACCTTGCCGAGCGGCGTCTCGATGACCTGCTTGTCGAGGCCCGCGCCGGCGAGCCCGGTGTCGATCAGGTCATACCAGCTCAGCTTGCGGACCGCCTTCCTGTTGCCCGGCAGACAGCCACCGACGATCAGGCGGTCCGCCGCGCGGGTCATCGCAACGTAAAGCAGGCGGCGATACTCATCCTCGGTCTCTTCGAGCATCGCGTTGCGCGCTTCGGCAACCGGTTTGGGATCGTCCGCCTTGCGGCCGGCCCAGACCACGACCTCGCCGCTATTGCCGCGCGGGACGTGGATCAGTTGAAGTCGCTGCGAATCCGCAGGCGATGAGGTGGTGTCGACCATGAACACGACGGAGGCCTCCAGGCCCTTGGCGCCATGCACCGTCATCACCCGCACCTCGTCGCGCGAGATCTCCATGTCGCGCTTCACTTCGGTGTCAGCCGAGCGCAGCCAGGCCATGAAGCCCTGCAGCGAGGCCGGCGCCTTGCGCTCGTAGTTCAGCGCGAGCTCCAGGAATTCGTCGAGCGCGTCATTGGCCTCATGTCCCAGCCGGCGCAGGATGCGCGCGCGCCCGCCGTCGCCGCCGAGCAGCCAGGCGTAGAAGGCGAACGGCGTCTCGTCGCGGGCACGAATCTCGCATGCCTCGAGCCGGCGCAATGCGGTCGCGAATTTCTCGTTTGTGGAAGCATGCTCGCCCAGCGCACGGCGCAGCGATCCCTTTCGGTCATGGGCCAGTTGGAACAGGTCGTCGTCATCGAGCCCGAACAGCGGGCTCTTCAGCGCCACCGCCAGCGCAAGATCGTCCTGCGGCAGCAGCAGCGCGTCGGCGAGATTCATCAGGTCGATGATGGCGATGTGTTCGGTGAGCTTGAGCCGGTCGGCGCCCGCGACCGGAACGCCAGCGTGCTTCAGCGCCTGGATCACGGCGTCGAACGCGTTGCCGCGCCGGCGCACCAGGATCAGCATGTCGCCGTAGCGCAATGGACGGCGCTCGCCCTCATGTCCCGTCAGCGTGCCGCTCTCGACCAGCCGCTTGATCTCGGCCTGGATGCGGCGTGCGAGCTTCACTTCGGGGCTGGTGACGGCGACCCCGTCGAAGGGGGCGCGCCAGCCCTCGATGTCCTGCCTGTCATCGGCTTCCGCGAGATCCCACAGTTCGATCACGCTCGGCCCGGCATCGGCGAGCGCATTGTGCAGGGGATGGCCGATGGCGATAGAATGGATGCTCTTGTAGATCTGGGGCTCGCGGAAGACATGATCGACCGAGTTCAGGATCGTTGCGCCCGAACGGAACGAATAGGTGAAGGCGACCGGGTCGAACTTGAGCCCGGCGGCTTTGAACCTGCGGTCCAACTCTCGCTTTCGCTTGTCGAACTCGTGCGGGTCGGCCCCCTGGAACGAGAAGATCGATTGCTTCTCGTCGCCGACCGCGAACACCGTGCGGTTCAGCCCCTCACGCGCGCCTTCTCCGGCCGTGAACTCCGAGATGATATGCCCGACGATGTCCCATTGCCGCGGGCTGGTGTCCTGGGCCTCGTCGATCAGGACGTGATCGACGCCGCGGTCGAGCTTGTAATGCACCCAGCCCGAGGCGACGCGATTCAGCATCGCGAGCGTCTTGTCGATGAGGTCGTCATAATCGAGCAGCCCGCGCTCCTGCTTTTCGCGACGGTAGTTTGCGGCGGCGGCAGTTGCGATATGCAGCAGGGCTGCGGTGCGGTCGCGCATGGTCACCGCGCGACGCTTTTCGATCAGCTCACCGAGCCGCTGCGCCTCGTTCTCGAACAGGCGGGTAACGGACGGGTTGTGATCGCAAAATTTCTTGGTCAGAACCGCCTTGCGCGGCAGCTTCTCGTCGGTGAGGAAGACGCAGAGATAGGCATCGACCTGCGCGCTGCCGGAAAAGACTTTTGCTTCGCGCAGCCGGCCGGCCTGGTCGTTGTCGGACTTGCTGCCATCCTCTAGCGCAAAGGCGATGTCGTCCCAGCGCGACCGCGGCAGGAATGGGCCGTCGAGAATCTCCGTCTCGACGTCCTCGATACGGTCGCCCGCATCGACGCCGAGCACAGCTGCCATCTGTTCGATCGCCGCCCCGGCTTTGCCGGCCTCGTCGGTCCAGGCCATGAAATGATCGCGGCTGAGGCACGCCTCACGCACGACCTCCTTGAAGGTCACATCGGCCGCGCTTGCCATGGCCGTCAGCAGCGCGCGGCCGGTGATGCTGTCCGGATCGCGCGCGGCCTCCAGCAGCACCTTCAGATTGGCGCGCTCCATCATGTCGGTCTGGTCGCGTTCGTCGATGACCGAGAAGCGCGCAGGAACATTGGCCTCGAACGGAAACTGCTGGAGCAGGCGGGTGCAGAGCGCGTGGATGGTCTGTACCTTCAATCCGCCCGGTGTCTCCAGCGCGCAGGCGAACAGTTTTCGCGCGTCACGACGCAGTTTTCGGTCCGGATGCGGGATGCCGACGGCGCGGATCGCGGCATCGAGCGCGGTATCATCCAGCGTCACCCAATGACCGAGCGTCGTGAACACGCGCTCGGCCATGTTGGCGGCGGCGGCCTTGGTGAAGGTGATGCAGAGGATCTTTTCCGGCGGCACGCCTGACAGCAAGAGGCGGATGACCCGCTGCACCAGCACATGCGTCTTGCCCGAGCCGGCATTGGCCGACACGAAGGCCGAGGCGGTCGGATCCGACGCGCGCGCCTGCCGCGCGCGCACCTCGTCGGGAATGGGCCGCGGTGCCTTTACCATTCCTCGATTCCCAATCCGCCAGCCGCGGACCATTCCTTGATCCGGGCGAGGTCGTCATAGGCGCCATAGCGGTTCGTCCACATCGGCAGGTTCAGCGAGGTGTAAGGCTGATTCTCGTCCTCAAAAGCGCGGATCAGGGCCTCCAGCTTGGCTCGCGCTTCGGCAGCTGCCGTATCCGGCGGCTGCGGCTCGTCACCCTGCTTGAACTTGAGCTGGAGAATGCGCTCCTCGCCCGGCGGATTGTTCCCGCTGAGGCGGATATAGACGAGCTGGCTCACGGAGGAGCCAGCATCGATATCGGGAAAGCCGCCTTCGCGCAGAATCGCGGCCTCCAGGGTCAGCTGCGGCGAGAGGCCCATGCGAACCTGCTTGCCGGTCGGCGGCTGTCCGGTCTTGTAGTCGAGGATGGCGTAGCTGCCGCCCGTGCGGCGTTCGATGCGGTCGGCGCGCGCGGAAAGATAGAAAGTGCGCGCATTGTCGAGCCGGATCGAGATTTCGCCGCGGGTCTCCGCGGTGATCGCCTCGATCGCCTCGCGGCGCACGGTCTCCCATTCGCCAAACCAGCGCGCGATGCGCTGGAAGCGCGGCCACCACAACGCTCGCGCCTCGGGGCGCTCCATCAGCGGCGCGAAATACTTCTCACCGATCGCGCGCAGAACGCGGGCGGGATCGTCGGGCAGGCGCGTGGCATAGGCTTCGGTGAATTCGCCAAGCGCATCGTGGATGGCCGAGCCGCGGTCGGCGGCCGACAGCGGCATATCGACGGGATCGAGCGCATCGAGCCGCAAGATGTGCTTGGCATAGATCGTGTAGGGATCGCGCAGCCAATCCTCGATCGTGGTGACCGACATTTTTAGCGGTCGCACCGCGCGCGGCGGCCGCGGCTCGGGCTGCTTGATCGGCTGGACTTCGGCGGGCTGGTCGAGCGCGCCGGCGAACTGCACATATTTCTCACCGGCGCGAACGGCCGCCTTCCAATGATCGTCGCCGGCAACCGCTTCCAACCGGTGCAGGAAGCGCGAAGCAACCGCCGGCGCGCCGCCGGCCTTGGCGGAATGGGTGAGGATGACTTCGTCGCCGCCGAGCAGCTGGGTAAAATCGTGGGCGGACAGGCCGATGCGGCGCTCCGGCAGATCGAGACCGAGCTCGTGCCGCATCGGCCGGCTGAGCCAGGGATCGATCCGTGGCGACGGCGGCCAGACGCCTTCGATCAGTCCGCCGATGACGATGCGGTCGGCCTGCATCAGGCGCGATTCCAGCGGGCCGTAGATCTGCAGCCGCGCGCCCGGTCTGTCTCGCCGCCGTACCGCGCGATCACTGAACGCGGTCTGGAAGACGTCGGGATATTCGGGCAGCGGCACCATCAATCCGCTGGTCGTGCCGCCGCGCAGGAGATCGTCGAAGGCGCTGGCGAGCGCAAGGCCCTCGCGCTCCTCGAAGGCGAGCGGGATGCCCTGCTCGTCGCGCGACAGCTCGATCATGATCTCGCTATGCCGATGCGCGAGCTCGGCGAAGTCGAATGGCTTTGACGATACGAGGCTTTCGATCGGCACCAACGCCCTCTGCAAGGCGTCGATCAGCGCCTGGATGCGATCGATATCCTCGGCCTTGAGCCGCGCGCGTGGCTCGGCCTTGTGGAGTGCCGAGACCTCGCTGCGCCAGAGCTTTGTCAGCTCGTCGCGAAAGCGGTTGAACTCGCGCAAGAGACCGCCCGTGCCGGCAGGCGGGCGTGTGCCGCGCAACACCGCGAGCTCCAGCCCTTCGATCGCCGCTTTCCATGCGCCCGCCGCGCGGCCAAGCCGGCACAGCGGATGCTTCAGCATCGCCAGCAATGTCGGCGGCTCCAGGCCCTTTGTCGCTGCCTCTGCCACGAGTCGTGCAAAGACCCCGGCGGGTGTTTCCATCAGCACGTCACCGCCGGAATCGTCGAAATCGAGATCCCATCGCGTCAGCGCCGCCATCACCCGTCGCGCCAGCGCACGATCGGGCGTCACCAACGCCGCCGACTTGTCGAGATGTCGTGCTTCGCGCATCGCAATCGCGATCGCGAGCGCTTCCATCTCAGGGTTGGGCGCTTCGACGACGGAAAGGTTCATCATGCCACCGGCGATCTTGGTGGCGACATCCGGCTGCTTCAGCCGGTCGTGCCAGACTTCCGTCTTGGCCGATGGCCGCATCGATTCCGAGGCGAGCAGGTCGCGGCCGCCTTCTGCCGGCGACTGAAGGATGTCAACGTCGCTGCGCTTGATGCCAAACCGATCCAGCAGCGCATTCATGGCATATTGCGGATGGTTCGACGCCGGATGCTCCGCGAATTTGCCGAGCGCATCGCGAACGCCGCCGATGGTCCGCCAGGCGTCGTCATCGAGATCGGTGTCGAGGCCCGGCAGCACCACGGCGCCATGCGGCAGCGATGCGACGGCGTGCAGGAATTTGGCGGTGGCGGGCATCGAGCCGGTCGAGCCCGCTGCGATCACGGGGCCATTGGGATGCGCGGTCAGGCGTTTGGCTTCCGCCGCGATCAGGAGATCGCGCCGTGCCGCGGGCTCGATCCGCTTGATCTCGGCGAGATGAGCTGGCCAGGCGATGCGCGCGATGCGCAGAAATTCGAGCGAGTGCTGCCAGTAGCGGTCGAGGTTATCAGGCACGAGGCCATCGAGCGCGTTCCAGTCGACGCCGCGCGTGACCATGTCGTCGATCAGGCGTGCGAGATCGCCGGCGAGAGCAAGGGTCGAAGCGGGTCCGCCGACCACCAGCGGCGCCAGCACCGGGCCCTTGGCCCAG
>NZ_JALBHA010000418.1:0-5796 GCF_023006445.1 Bradyrhizobium sp. SHOUNA76 | reverse complement strand
CGGGCGTTGCTGCCGGGGCGGCTTGCGTCGCGGCCGCGGGCTTTGCGGCCGGAGTCTGCGACCATGCCGCGCCGGTCATGGCCAGAGATATTGCGCTTGCCAAAATCAGTCCTGCCGCCACGCGCATGGTGTTGTCCTCGAGATTGATCCCGTTGTTCCGCCGCGGCTTTTCGCCTCCGGCAGAAATCATCCTGCCCCAAACGATCCCTAGCCTAGATGGTGGGCCATCGCCATTGCAACGGCTGTTTGGCATCCCGCCAGAATTGTGCCCAACCGGATCGGGCGCAACTCGCCTCAACTGTCGGCCAGCACCTTGGCAATTGCCGTCTTGATTCGCGTGTCGGCCGGTTCGACCGCGGACGAAAAGACGTCGGCGATATAGCCGTCGCGGCCAATCAGGTACTTGTGGAAGTTCCAGCGCGGAACTTCCCTCGGTCGTGCCTCGGCGGCCCATTTGTAGAATGGATGCGCCTTTGCGCCTGCTACGACGGCCTTGGCGGTGACCGGGAAGGTAACACCATATTGGTGGTGCGCGGTCTGGGTGATCTCGCTGCTGCCGCCGGGCTCCTGGCCGCCGAAATCATTCGAGGGCACGCCGATCACGGTGAGCCCGCGGGCGCGAAACTCGGTCCAGATCTCCTGCAGGCCGGCATATTGCGGCGTGTAGCCACAGAGCGAGGCGGTGTTGACAACCAGCAGCGGCTTGCCGGTGAAAGCGGCCAGCCGGAGCTCGTCGCCGGACAAAGCGGGGAAGGAGAAGGCATAGGCCGAGATCCGGCTCATGCCGCCGTCGGCGAATGCACGCGTGACCGGCATCAGTGTGCCGGTCAGCGCCATGGTGAGAACGGTCCTGCGGTTCATCATGACGGCATCCCCCGAAATGATCCGGGCGCATGTTACTCCGCCAGCGCGATCCGCCTCGTCAACACCGCGTTATCCGGCGCGGCGACAGACTAGTACAGGCGGACGATGAAGTCGGTGCCTTCGCCGGTCTCGCCCTGGTTGATGCCCTGGTCGGAGATGATGATCGAGCCGCCTGATGTCAGCATCTCGTTGATCTTCGCCATGGTGTCGGCAGGGATCGAGATACGGTCGAGGGCCGCAGCCGGGCTGTCCGGCGTGACCACGGGCTTGGCAGTCACGGGCTTGGCGGCGACGGGGATCACGACACCGCCGCGTTCGCGGCGCGTGAGCCGGCCATCGTCCTCGCGTGCCGCGGAACGGGCGGAGACGGGCAGCGACACCACCGACCAACGCAGTGCGTTGGTATCGGTCTTGTCGAGCTCGGCGGTGAAGATATGGGTGCCGAGCGGCCGGTCGCTCGGGGCGATCGTGACCGGCACCTCGAACAGCGGCGCAAAATTCTGCCGCACGTAGAGCTTGGAATCCTTGCGGCTGATGAAGACGGCGATCTGGCCGGCCCGCTTGGGGGCTTCCGGCTTTGCGACCGGCGCCGGATCAGCAACGCGGCTTTCGTCCTTGTTCGCATCGGGCGAGGCGGCGAGCGCAGGTGCCGGTGCATCGGTCGTCTTTGCGGAGTCCGCTGCTTCGGTCTTGATCGGCTCGGCCTTGTCGGCAGGCTTGTCCCCGCTAGCCGGCTTGTCTTCCGACTGCGGCTTGGCCGCGTCAGTTGCCTCGGCCGTCTTGGCCTTGTCGGCCGGGGCGCCGGCTTCCTCGTGGGCTGGCGCATTGCCCGTGGTCACATCCGACATCACGGTATGGTCGACGGAGGCGCGCAGCTCGAGCACGGCATCGGCGCTGGCCGTCTTGGTTTCGGTGGGCTTGGTCTCGACCGACTTGGTTTCGGCGGCTTTGGTCTGCGCGGCGCCCTTGTCGGCCTTGTCGCCGACATTGGTCTGCGGCTCGAGGCTCGCGGCAGGCTGTGGCGGCACGCGCACCGAGGCGAGCAGGGGATGGGAGAAGCTGTGCGGCGTCATCTCGCCGGGCGCGACGATGACGCGCGCGCCCATCCTGGTCCAATTCCACATCTTCACCGCGAACGCCATCGGCATGCGGATGCAGCCATGCGAGGCCGGATAGCCCGGCAACGCGCCGGCATGCATGGCGACGCCGGACCAGGTGATCCGCTGCATGTACGGCATCGGCGCGCCGCTATAGATGTTGGAATGGTGGAATTTGTGCTTCTGGATGACGCTGAACACACCCATCGGCGTCGAATGGCCCTTCATGCCCGTGGACACCGGAGATTCCGCGAACACGCCGTTGGTGTCGTAGACCGTCACCTTCTGCCGGTCGATCGAGACGACGATGACCAGCGGCCCTTGTGGCTTTGCGCCGGCTTGCTTTTCGGCGACAACCTCTTTCCGGCCGGTTGCGTCGCGCTTCGGCGGCTTCTGGCGCGGTATCTCGGGATGCCGGCTCTGCCGGGCGTAATAGGATCCGTCGGAATAATCCGTCCAATAATAAAATGCTGCGTCTGCCTGGCTGGTCGCGCCGATCATACCCGCCGCCGTCAAAATGGCGACCTGCCACAGCCGCGCCGGCTTGGCAGAAAAACGCGACCCGTTCACGCTGTTCATCCTCGAATCCATATTCCAAATCAGACGTTAGTCTCGCAAAGGGGATACGCGTTCACCACCAGGCCGGTTCTGCCATCAGCGACTTTTGTCCAAGACGTAGCAAAAAAGCCTCACAGAGCGGTAAACGGCGGCCGCCTCTGCCCGCCTGTCGTCTTCCTGTCGGGCTGACGCGTTCCTACATTGCGGAGACTTGTTACCGGAGAACTTCATGTCATCTCGTTTCCCTGGACTTGCCGGCATCCGCTTGAAAGGTCTCGCCTTATTCCTCCTGGCCCTGGCCGTGCCGGCGGCGTCCGTCCAAGCTGCCGACGAGCCCGATCTGATCTTCCGCCGCTCCACCGTGTTCAAATGGATGAGCCCGAACGACAAGCTCGCGACCTATGGCCTCGACGATCCCGAAGTCGAGGGCGTCGCCTGTCATTTCACGGTGCCGGAAAAGGGCGGCTTCAAGGGCTGGCTTGGCCTTGCCGAGGAGGTGTCGGACATCTCGCTGGCCTGCCGCCAGGTCGGCCCGATCAAGTTCAAGACCAAGATGGAGCAGGGCGACGACATGTTCCGCCAGCGCCGGTCGCTGTTCTTCAAGAAGATGCAGATCGTGCGCGGCTGCGACACCAAGCGCAACGTGCTGGTCTACATGGTCTATTCGGACAGGATAATCGAGGGCTCGCCGAAGAACTCGACCTCGACAGTGCCGATCATGCCGTGGGGAGCTGCGGACGCAAACGTCCAGAAGTGCGCCGAGTTCTTCACACAGTAATGCGCGTTCACACAGTAACGCGCTTGCGTTCACTCAAGCACAGGCTCGGCTGGCCTACGGCTTGACAAGATGCGAGCCGGTCAGCCGCACGAAGGCTTGTGGCGCGGCCTCAAAGCCGCGGCCAGACTGTAGCGACATCGCGCCGGCTGAGGCGACGCGATTGGGTCGTTGACCTCCGCCGTCCGTCCGTTGGTCCGCCTCGCGCGGCATTGCGCGATCTTGCGCCACCATAATGGCCATCCCTCAAGTGAACGCGCCCGGTGATGGGCGTCCAGGTTCGATGGCTTGGGTCGCGGCCGACGCGCTCCCGGTTCGACAGGACCAGCCTTCGTTTGCCGCTCCATTCGCAGGAAAACGTAAAATGCGTGTGAAGCGGGTGAGGCGGGAACATGACGGCGGCTGCGTCGAGTGTGTTCGCACACCGGAGCCGGAACTTGGCAAGCCGCCATGAGCTCTAGCGAGACCTCACTGAAATGGTTGGCGTTTTCAGAGAATTGTGTCGTCGTCTCGGACCGGACGAAACAATTCTCACGGAGATGAAACCATTTTCGGCTTTTGGCGCATCACGGGCGAAACCGCCCATGGTTATCAGCTTCACAACGACGAACGGCGCACCGCCGGCCACCGAATTCGGAGACAAGACCATGCGCGCGCTCAGCTACATCCTTGCCTTCGCTTTCGTGGTTGCGGGCTCCTCGTTGGCTGGCTCGCCGGACGGCAATCTGCCCGGCGTCGGCACCTTCCAGTACAGCGGCTCGCCGGTCATCACCACGACGTCGCAGCCCATCGTGGTTGCCGCGCGCTTCTGATCGATAACAAGAAAATCAGCGATAAAGGCCGTCATGATCGTTCGATTTTGCGCCGCTGCGTTCGTTTTTGTTCTGACGATCAATGCCGCCCAGGCGCAGGTGCGCGCGCCCACCAGGTTACCGGATCCCCGCAGCGAGTTCGTGCGCCAGTGCGCGCCGCGCATGATCGGCCGCTGGGAGCATCCGGAGGCAGTCTGCGGCTGCCTGCACGATCACGCCGCGGCCGCCGTCGAGGATCGCGACCTGCGCGAAGCGCTGTTGCGCGGCATCAGCGAGACCGGCGTGCCCACCATCGAGACCGACTGGGTTCCGGCTTCTAAGCAGGGCGAGATCGGCCCGACCTTTACCAAGATTGCCAAGCCAACCCTGCAATGCATGTTCGATCCGGCGAAGTAGCCTCTCAGGCCATCATTTTGTTTTCGGCCCCTGCCGCGGCACGCAGGAGCTCGTGCGCGAGACACCCTTGTCGGTCATCCTTGCGCCGCGCACTTCCCTGACCTGTCCGGCAGGGCAGGTTCCGTCGTCCACGAGAACGCGCTGGCCGAGCTTCAGATCCACGATATCCTGCTCGCGTCCGACCGTGGCGGCATGCGCCGCCGCGGCGAGCGCGATGGAGATCAGGAGCGAGAGGCAGGTCGCGTGGCGGAGTGACATCATGAAGGCTCCCGGAATCGATGACGCAATGTAGGGAGCGGTGAGCGATTCTAATAGCGAAGCTTGCTCATGCTCGCCGAACCGGCTTGCTTTTCGCGCGCAAGGCTGACCGCGATTCCCGCGCGAGCCGTTCGGCGGAGGCTACGAGTTGTGGAACTGCGTGGCCGGAAAATCCCAGCACGAAGCCGGGGAGAGGACGCGTGCGCGAATAGGTGTCGGCCAATAGCCAGCCCTCCGCGCCGCCCGCCTGCTTGGCTTGCGCGGCCACCGTCAGGTCGACCGAGGGATCGAACCGGGCGACGAGATGCAGGCCTTGTGACGGCACCGGCACGGATAGCGCACCATCGGATGCGGCTTCCAGCGTTTCGGCCAGCACATCGCGCGCCTCGCGATAGAGTTTTCGCACGCGCTTGAGGTTTGCGGCGAACGCGCCCGAGTTGAGCATGTCGGCCACCGCGCCTTCCATCAGCGTGCCGGGGAAGCGGTCGAGCGCCGCGCGCGCAGCCGTCACGTCTGCGATCAGGCGTTCGGGCAGGGCGCAATAGCCGATGCGCAGGCCCGGAAACAGCGTCTTGGCAAACGTGCCGAGGTAGATCACGCGCTGGAGACGGTCGATGCCGGCGAGCGACATCAAAGGTGCGCCGTCATAGCGAAACTCGCTGTCGTAATCGTCCTCCAGGATGAAGGCGCCGGCCCGCTTTGCCCAGTCCAGAAGCTCGAGCCGCCGCGGCATCGACATCTGAACGCCCAGCGGAAACTGATGCGACGGCGTGACATAGGCCGCGCGCGCGGACGGCGCCGCGATGCGGCCCTTGGCGATGCGCATGCCGTGCTCGTCGACGGGAACGGGCACGGCGCGGTAGCCGCAATGTGCAAAGGTCTTGCGCGCGGCAGGGTAGCCGGGGTCCTCGCACCAGACCTGGTCGCCCGCTCTGAGGATCGCGCTCAGCACGATGCGCAGCGCGTGCAAGGTGCCCGACGTCAGCATGATCTGATCGGGATCGCAGCGCAGCCCGCGCGCCGACAGCAGATGATC
>NZ_JALBHA010000417.1:0-5817 GCF_023006445.1 Bradyrhizobium sp. SHOUNA76 | reverse complement strand
CCTGCCGAGACCGCGCCTGCCCCGACCGCAGCCGCAGCGATGGCCGGCGAAGCCCCCGTGGCTTCTACGGAGCCGCCACAGGATGTCGTGGCAACTGCCGAGCCCGAAACCTTCGTGGAAGCGGCCGTCGCCACCGAAGCGTTCGCCGAGGCCGAGCAAGCAATGGACGCGGCCGTCGCGCCGGAGATTGCGGCCGAAAGCGAGATCGCTGTCGGAAACACCGCGCTCGACCATGTGGCGCCGGAGAGTGTCGCGCCTGGAGAAACCACGCCTGAAGACGTTTCGTTTGAAGAGCCGGTCACGGACACCGCTGACGCATTCGCGCTCGACGCTGCCGCGCAAGCCGAAGACGACGCCGTGCTCGAGGCCATCGCGATGGAGATGGCCGCGCCGGATCCGGAGTTCGACGAGATCATCGCAACGGTCGAGATGGAAACCGCCACTCCGGAACCGAGGCCAGCGGAGCCCGCAGCGCCCGTTGCCGCCGAGCTTCCGGAGCCGGTCGCACCTCTGCCGGCCGTTGCCCCGGTGATGGAAGAGCAGGTCGCGGATGCGCCCATCGCGATGGACTCGCTCGCGCGCCTTACCGACGCCATTGCGGAGGCCGCCGCCGAAGTGATGGAGCAGCAGGTCCCGGCCATGGCTGCGACGGCGACATTCGCCGCAGCACCAGCAGCAACGCTGCCACCGATACCCTCACCCCTGTCTGCATCCTTGTCCGCGTCCTTGCCCGAGCCCTCGCTCGGCGCCACCATCCTCGCCAGCGGCATTCTGCAGAAGCCTCGCGCGCCCGCCAACGATCCCCTCGCGCCGATCCGCCGCATGACCCAGGCCGAAAAGATCGCGTTCTTCTCGTAAGGACGAGTGCAGCTTCCAGTCCCGTCATCCTGAGGCGCGAGGCTTGCGATGCGAAAGCATTGCAAGCCGAGCCTCGAAGGATGCACGGCCGCGATGCAGCCGGGCCGTCGCCCTTCGAGGCTTGCTCCACGGCGCATTCGCGCCGCAGAGCGCGCACCTCAGGGTGACGGAGCTAGATGGGCTTGCGCCGCTCACTCTCGTGTCCCGGCTATTGACCACGCCGCAGCTTCGCTAGACCCTGTATCGCCATGGACGAAAATGACCTGCTCGCGCGCTTTGGCCTCACTCCGGATGCTGCCGATCTTCCGGAGATCCGCCGGATGATCCAAACTGCGATTGCTGACAGCAATCGAGAAAGCAATGAGCCATTGAGGCTCTTGTGCATACAGCTGTTCTCGGCAGGCATCCCGAGCGACGCTCTTCTGATCTATAGAGCCAAGATGTCCTCTTTCGATGCGTCATGCTACATCGACATTCAGCTCGCCTGCGGGGCTGGCCTTGAGACTACTAAAGCATTTCTGCAAGCAAGCAGTGCTTCCGAGGCGAAAGCGCTCCTCGCTGTGCTGGAAGACAATAAGTACGCCACGGATTTTGAGGGCTTTACACCCCAGCGACAGCTCGATTCTTATCGACGCTATTACGGGCTCTCCTCTTAATTCTCGGCATATTTGCCCTCGGCTGAATGATGACACCCACCGAAGACACCCTCACCCTCTGGCGTCCCGTTGGTCCCAAAGAGCTGGAGCTGATCCAGCAAACCGGCATGCGCGCGTTTCCCCCGCGCCTGCCTGACCAGCCGATCTTCTATCCGGTGCTGACCGAAGACTATGCAATCAAGATCGCGCGCGACTGGAATGTCCCGGCCAGCGGCACGGGCTTCGTGACGCGCTTCGAGGTCAAGCGAAGCTTCATCGCGAGGTACGACGTGCAGGAAGCCGGCGGGCGCTCGCATCTGGAGTACTGGATTCCGGCCGAAGAGCTCGATGCCTTCAATGCCGCAATCGTCGGACTGATCGAGGTCGTCCGAAGCTTCCCCTAGCCGCACTCGGCGACCGGCCGATCACCCGCAATTCCACACCGCCCCGATCGGCGTGCGCGTCCAGCACGGACCAAAGCTGCCGCCATTGTAGCGGCCGCCGTTGAAGCCGGGGCGGCCGAAATAGTGCCACTCGCCGTCCCAACGGTAATATTGCGGAACCGGGTCGATATACCAATGACGTCGGTCGGCGCGCGACATTCGGCGCATCGCGTCTTTCTGCTTGTAGAGCGGAATGCTGTTGCTCAGCGGCTGCCGATAGCCCGGCAGGAAGCCGTAGCCTTTCCAGACCGGCTTAGCAGGCTTGTTTGACGCAGCGGGCGCTGTGGCGGGCAGCAGCGACAGGATGATGGCAACAGATAGACACACAAGGCGAGACATGGTTCGACAATAAACAGGCGGATGCGAGAAGACCACTCAAATTCGAGTGCGAGGCTTTTCGTCGCTTCTGCTCATCGGCTTCTCTCGATAGGCTTGCAAGGTGCAGCACGAGTGCTGCGCGAAACGTCTTGCAAGTTCCGGAGTGGACCCATGTCTGAGCACCCGCGCGTCGGCGCCTTCGCGATCATTCCGAGCAACGATCTTCCTGCCGCCAAGCCGTTCTGGGAACGTCTCGGCTTTGCGCGGACGGGCGGCGATGACGGCTATGTCATCATGAGCGGTTGGGGATGCGAGGTACATCTCACGCAAGCCGGCGATGGCCCATGGCGTGTGCCGGAGCACAATCCCTTCGGCGTCTTCATCCGCACGCCAGACGTCGAGGCCATCGCCGCGCGCGTGGACGATCTGATCATCCGCCCCGGCGGCGTGCTGCGTCACCGCGAATGGGGCATGTATGAAGTGGGCATCAACGGTCCCGACGGCCTCCTCGTCCGGATCGGCTGGCCGTCGGAGCTGATGCGCCAGTCCAGCTAACTGATCACTCCCTTGCGGATCAGGAAGCAGCCGTAGCCCCTGCTGTCGCCGACCTGCACGACGCCGAAACCCGCCGCTGCCGCGCGATAGAAATCCGCCCGAGAGAGCTTGCCGGGAGCAATGGTGCTGCCGCTGGCGCGTTCGATCTCGGCCAGCACTGCGCGCTGCACGTCGGGCACGCGGTCGGGATCGTCGACCGGCATCATCACGCGCACCGGGTCGGGATCGAAATCGTCGAGCGGATAGACCGACATGATGGCGCGGACGGCCGTCTCCATCGTCATGCCCGGCAACTGGATCAGGCGCTGCGACGACGTGCTGCGGGCGATGTGCGTGGCCGGGTGGTTGGCGTCGACGACCACGAGGTCGTCGCCGTGGCCCATGGAAGCGAGCAGCCAGAGCAGGTCGGGCGTCAGGATCGGATCGATCGATTTCAGCATGTGACGGCGGTTCCTCCCAATCGATCGCTAACCATAGCAGGTTCCAAGCGTGATTCAGATCACGTTGATCGCCATGGTGATTGGGATCACGGACTTCAACCTCGAACGCGGCCAAGCTTCCTCGCAACCAATCTCGCATCGAGATCAGTGCCAGAGGAGCACGCCATGTTCCGCCTAAAGCCTTTCCTGATGACTGCGGGTCTGCTGGGAAGCCTGTTCGGCTTCGCCTGCGGGCCCGCTTCCGCGCAGGTTGCCCCTGTCCAGCCCGCCTCCACCGCGCTGCAAGGCCCGGAGCAGCGGGTGGCGCTGGTGATCGGCAATGCGAACTACCAAAACGCACCGCAGCTTGCGAACCCCGACGACGACGCGCAATCGATGGCGCAGTTCCTGAACTCCGCCGGCTTCGAAGTGGTCTCAGCAACCGATTTGACCCAGAACGACATGCTCCGCGTCGTCCAGGACTTCTCCGCCAAGGTCGCTTCGCGCGGTCCGAACACAGTGGCGATGGTCTATTATGCCGGCCACGGCGTGCAGCTCGCCGGTGAGAACTACCTGGTTCCGGTCGACGCGAAGATCTCCAACCCCACCGAGCTCGTCAGCAATTCGGTGCGCCTCGTCGACGTGATGTCGACGCTGGAGACAATCCCGAGCCGCATGCGCATCGTCATCCTCGATGCCTGCCGCAATAATCCGTTCCCGAGCGTGAACGACGCCGGCCGCGGCCTTGCCATCGTCGATGCGCCGAACGGCTCGATCGTGGGTTACTCGACCGCGCCGGGCGCCGAAGCGCTCGACGGCACTGGCGGCCACAGCCCGTATACGCAAGCCTTCCTGAACGTCGCACGCGAGCCCAACGTGCCGATCGAGCAGCTGTTCAAGCGCGTGCGCCTGCAGGTGAACCAGACCACCAGCGGCGCGCAGATTCCGTGGGAGAGCTCCTCGCTCACGAGCGACTTCACCTTCTTCGGCGACACCGCCGTCGCCGCCAACCGCGCGCCGGTCAAGGCGCCGGTGGTGCAGATGGCGGCCAACCTGCCGAGCCGCTCGACGCGCCAGGCTTATGATTACGTCGTGTCCGAGGGCCGGCCGGAATATTATCAGGAGTTCATCCAGATGTATCCGCACGACCCGCTGTGCGACCACGTCCGCTGGCTGCTCAATAACATCCTGCTCTCGCAGGCCTGGCACAAGGCGGTGCTCGTGAACTCGCCGCTCGGCTACAAGACCTTCTATGACAGCTACGGCAACAGCCCCTATGCGCAAGTCGCGCTGCACCTGCAGGCGCAGCCGAAGCAGATCCCCTTGATGCAGGCGACCAAGTTCCTGGCGCCGCAGAACATTGCCCCGACCTTCAAGATCGGCAATCTCGGCCAGCCCAAATACATGCCCTCGCAGCAGGGTAATGGTGGGCCGCAGATGGGCGGCAACCTGCCGGTCGTCCAGAAGCCGGTCGACGGCAATGTCATCGGCAAGCTCGGCAATGGCGGCCAGATCGTCAACCTGCCCTCGGGCAACAACAACCAGCCGGGCCAGCCGAACGGCACGCCGTCGCAGCCCCCGGGCAAGATCGTCACCCTGCCTGCGCCGACCAACACGACCAACACCAATGGCGGCGTTGGCAGGATCGTCACCCTGCCAGCGACCAACACCCCAAATGGCGGCAACGTCAACGGCAAGCCGGGCAAGATCGTGAGCATGCCCGTGAATGTCGGCAAGGGCGGCACGACTATCGAGACGAAGCCGGTGGTCCAGACTCAGAACAACCCGATCCGCGTTAACAACGGCAACACCGGCATCGTGAAGCTCAACAACAACCCGGCGAACAAGGTGCAGGTTCAGAACAACGTGCAGGACAAGCGCCCGCAGCTCAACACGACGCCGACCCGCATGGTCAACAGCGGCAACAACTTCCGGCAGTCGATGAACCAGGCGCCGAGCATGAATGGCGGCGGTAACAACCATCGCGGCTTCATGCACTGATCGAGCGAAGAAGAAGGTGCGCTCCCTCCCCCGCAAGCGGGAGAGGTTGCACCGAACAAGCCGCGCATTCGAACCTCGAAGTCGATAAAACAAAGGGGCAGAGCGGCAACGCTCTGCCCCTTTGTCATGTTAGTTCTTGTCATTCCGGGATGCGCCGCGAGGCGCAGGCCCGGAATCTATCGTGCAGCAGAGACAGTGCGGAAATGGATCCCGAGCTCTCGCTTCGCGAGCCCCGGAATGACGATCAGGCCACCAGCTCCGCAAACAAATCCGCATCGACATTGCCGCCGGAGAGCACGATGACGACGTTCTTGCCGGCAACGTCGAGACGCCCCGCCAGCAGCGCCGCGAGACCGACGGCGCCGCCGGGCTCCACCACGAGCTTCAGTTCGCGATAGGCGAACGCGACAGCGGCACCGACTTCCTTGTCCGACGCCGTGACGCCGCGCGCGAGCAGCTTGCTGTTGATCGCAAACGTCATCTCGCCGGGGATCAGGGCCATGAGCGCATCGCAGATGGTGCGGCCCGCGGGCGGATGCGGCTCGCGATGGCCGGCGCTCAGCGAGATGCCGTGGTCGTCGAATGCCT
>NZ_JALBHA010000416.1:0-5821 GCF_023006445.1 Bradyrhizobium sp. SHOUNA76 | reverse complement strand
CTGCTGACCGTCGTCGTCGGCCGCGCCCCGCAGGCCGCGGCGCAGCCGCCCGCGGCTCCGGTGACGAAGTCGAACTGACGTTCCTCTCTCGTTTGCTGAAATGGCCGGGCTCGCCCGGCCATTTGCGCTTCCAGAAGCACCATTGCCGAACGTAGACGTCCGCGATATGTCCGGACATCACGAATGGTGCCATCATGCTGCGGATATCCCGCGATCTCGTCATTGACGAGGACGACATCGAGATCGGCTTTGTCCGCGCCTCCGGCCCGGGCGGGCAGAATGTCAACAAGGTCTCGACCTCGGCCCAGCTGCGATTCGACACGCGCAAGCTGACCCTGCCCGAGGATGCGGCGATCCGGCTCGCCCGCATCGCCGGCCAGCGCATGACCAAGGATGGCGTAATCGTGATCCACGCCCAGCGCTTCCGCACTCAGGAGCGCAATCGACAGGACGCCATCGACCGGCTGGTCGAAATCCTCAGCCAGGCCATGATAAGGCCGACGCCGAGGCGCGCGACGCGGCCGACCTTCGCCTCCAAGCAGCGCCGGCTCGACGGCAAGAAGCGCCGCGGCGACGTCAAGGCCGGACGCGGCGGGCGCTTCGACGACTAAAGCGCGATGCGATCAGTTTGATAGCTACAGCGGAGGTGCACTCCCTCTCCCGCTTGCGGGAGAGGGTTGGGGAGAGGGTGTTTCCGCAATGGGACAATCCCCAAGCGGAGATAACCCTCACCCGGCGCTTCGCGCCGACCTCTCCCGCAAGCGGGAGAGGTGAACCAGCGGCAGCAATCGATCCAACTCAAGCCCATACCGCTTTAGCAGACGCAGAAAACTCCGGCCGCCAAGCGGCCGGAGTCTTGCCGTTCTCCCGGCGGGACTAGTAACGCTTGGATGGAGCTGCACCGCCCGTCGTGGGATCGTCCGCCGTCCCCTTGTGCGCAGCGCTGCCCGTGGTGCCGACCGTGCCTTTGGTGCCCTTGGTCGGCTTCATGCCGGTCTTCTCGCCCGCTGCGCCCGGCTGAGCGTTCATCTCGTCATCGCCGCTGCCCATCGTGTTGCCTTGCATGGGTTTGCTTTGCACGGTGCCGCCTGACTTCGCGGTGGGGGGCGCGCTTTGCGCAAGAACGGGCGTGGCAATGAGAGCCGACAGAGCGCATGCGATCATCGAGGTCTTCACCAACTTCATCCATTTCTCCTGGATTTTTCCGCGATGAATGGCTCGGCCGTTCTCGACGCCGCTTGCCTGCGCCGACCCATCGCATCGCGTAAAGAAATCAAGCGGCGCGATCGTCATGCAATGCGCATGGTGTGGTGATCGTTTAGGGATTTGACGGCGGTTTCGCGGAATTGTGCTCCGCATATAAGGCAACGCGGAACACCGCACGCCGTCGGCATCTCCGCGCGCGGCGAAACAGCCCGCTACTACCACCGTCCATCTGACGCCGCCTAGAGTTTGCTCAGGCTACATTGACGTGGATGGGCGGGCTCTCGGTAATGCGCACAGTCGTGCTGGGATTGTGCACCGCGATGGTGCTGATGGTGCGGGTGGCAGACGCGCAAATGCCTTTGCCGGCCGCAAAGCCGCCGGATGGCGCGACGCTCTTCAAGCAGCAATGCGCGGTGTGCCACACCACAAGCCTGTCAGAGCCGGCACGACAGGGGCCGCCGCTGTTCAAGCTCGTGGGCCGGCCCGCCGGCAAGGTTGAAGGCTTTCGGTATTCGCAAGGCCTCGCGAACGCAGACTTCGCCTGGGACGAAGCCCGGCTCGACGCCTGGCTGACCAATCCACAAGCCGTCATTCCCGGCGTGGTCATGGCCTATCGGCAGGCCAAGCCGGAAACGCGCGCTGCCATCATCGCTTATCTGAAGGAGCAAAACTGAATGGCAAAGGCCGTCCATTCCATGATCCGGGTGCTGGATGAAGCGCGCTCGCTCGACTTCTACCGGCGCGCCTTCGGCCTCGAGGTCGCCGACCATCTGAAGTTTTCCGACTTTGCCCTGATCTATCTGCGTCATCCCTCCTCACCTTTCGAAGTCGAGCTGACGGTGAATTTCGATCGCAAGGAGCCGTACGCGCTCGGCGACGGCTACGGTCATCTCGCCGTGGTGGTGGACGATCTCGATACCGAGCATGCCCGCTTCGAGCGTGAGAAGCTCGCACCAGGACCCTTACGCGACTTCAAACACGACGGCAGGACGCTGGCGCGCTTCTTCTTCGTCAGCGATCCCGACGGCTACAAGATCGAGGTGATCCAGCGGGGCGGACGTTTCAACTGACTCAATCATAAAATCAAAATTGACGGAGGAATGCCATGAGAGAAGTCGATCGCCGAAGCAAGCACAGCCGCCGTGTCTTTCTCAAGGGCGCGGCAACCGCCGTGCCGGTCGTAGCAGTCGCGACCAGCGTCGCCGTCAGCATTGAAGATGCGTGGGCCGATGATGCGAGCGCGCTCTCGCCTGCGACGATGAAGACGCTGCTGAAGGTCGCACGCGACATCTATCCGCACGACGTCCTTGGTGACAGCTACTACATCACCGCGATCAAGCCGTGGGACGGCAAGGCGGCCAAGGATCCCGCCGTCAAGTCGCTGATCAGCGACGGCATCACGCGGCTCGATCAGAACGCGCGGGATCGCCACAAGGTGGCTTACGCCGAAGTGCCCTGGGAGGCAGATCGCGTGGTGCTGCTGAAGGAGATCGAGGGAAGCGACTTCTTCCAGAAGGTCCGCGGCGACCTCATCGTCTCGCTCTACAACCAGAAAGAGGTCTGGCCGCGGTTCGGCTACGAGGGCTCCTCGGCCGAGCACGGCGGCTACATCAACCGCGGCTTCGCCGACATCGACTGGCTGCCGAAGGCTTAAGGCTCACCCAACGGTTCAGGAGAACGCATATGGCAAAATTCGATCTGAACGACTCCAGCGTTGTGGTGATCGTCGGCTCCGGTGCCGGCGGCGGCACGCTTGGCAACGAGCTCGCGCAGAAGGGCGTCAAGGTGGTCATCCTCGAAGCAGGGCCCCGCATCGAGAACCACGACTTCGTCAACGACGAGTGGGAGAGTTTTTCCCAGCTCGCCTGGACCGATGCGCGCACCACCTCAGGCACGTGGCGCGTCGCCAAGGATTTTTCGGGGCTTCCTGCATGGATCGTCAAGGCGGTCGGAGGCTCGACCACACACTGGGCCGGCGCGTCGCTGCGTTTCGACGAGCACGAGTTCAGGGTCAAGAGCACCTACGGCAACCTTCCCGGCGCCAATCTGCTGGACTGGCCGGTCACGCTGGCCGAGATGGAGCCGTGGTACGCCAAGGCCGAGAACAAGATGGGTGTGACCCGCACCAACGGCATTCCCGGACTTCCCGGCAACAATAACTTCAAGGTGCTCGAGGCCGGCGCGAAGAAGCTGGGCTACAAGACCGTGCACACCGGCAACATGGCGATCAACAGCCAGCCGCGCGACGGACGCGGCGCCTGCCAGCAGATCGGCTTCTGCTTCCAGGGCTGCAAGTCGGGCGCGAAATGGTCGACGCTCTACACCGAGATCCCCAAGGGGGAGGCAACCGGCAATCTCGAGGTCCGCCCCGGCAGCATGGCGGTCAAGATCGAGCACGATGCCGGCGGCAAGGTGACCGGCGTCGTCTACGCCGACGAGAGCGGCGCGATGCAGCGCCAGAAGGCGCGCATCGTCGCAGTCGCCGGCAACTCGATCGAAAGCCCGCGGCTGCTGCTCAACAGCGCCTCGACCATGTTCCCCGACGGCCTTGGCAATTCATCGGGCCAGGTCGGCCGCAATTACATGCGGCACATGACCGGCAGCGTCTACGCCGTGTTCGAGAAATCCGTGCACATGTATCGCGGCACGACGATGGCCGGGATCATCCGCGATGAAGCCGCCAACAATCCGAAGCGCGGCTTCGTCGGTGGCTACGAGATGGAGACGCTGTCGCTCGGCCTGCCGTTCATGGCGGCGTTCCTCAATCCCGGCGCCTGGGGCCGCCCCTTCACGGCGGCGCTCGACGGCTATCCCAGGATGGCGGGCATGTGGCTGGTCGGCGAGGACATGCCGCAGGAGACCAACCGCATCACGCTCGATCCTGTCGTCAAGGACAAGTTCGGACAGCCGGTCGCGAGCGTGCATTTCGACGATCATCCCAACGATCTCGCGATGCGCGCCCACGCCTACAAGCAGGGCGCTGCGGTCTACGACGCCGTCGGCGCCACCGTGACCTACCCGACACCGCCCTATCCGAGCACGCACAATCTCGGCACCAACAGGATGAGCGAGAAGCCGCGCGACGGCGTGGTCAACAAGTTCGGGCAGAGCCACGACGTCAAGAACCTGTTCGTCTCCGACGGCAGCCAGTTCACCAGCGGCGCGGCCTGCAACCCGACGCTGACGATCGTCGCGCTCGCGATCCGGCAGGCGGATTACATTGCGGGGGCGATGCAGAAGAAGGAGATCTGAGGTTCCGCGATCACACTCGCCAGGATGACATCGAGGAGGGATTGCGTATCCACATCACGGTGTCGTCCCGGCGAAGGCCGGGATCCATAACCACAGGGAGCAATTTGACGAAGACTCGTCGTCCGGTACTCCGATCACGCACGCTCGATGGATTCCGCGGCATGGATCCCGGCCTTCGCCGGGACGACATCGAGAATACGGATACAGGCCCTCACTGTAACGGCAGCTATTCGGCCGCGTCGAGAATGGGCGTAACGCTCGCCTTGAACTCCTGCACCGACGCCATCGACTTCGAGCGATAGATCAAACACGAGCAGCGCAGCAGCGAGGCGAAATTGTTGACCTCGCCGTGGTGGTCGAGCACCTCGTTGTAGAGCGTGGTCAGGAACTTGCCGAGGCTCATGTTCTCCCTGGCTGCGATCTCCTCCAGCGTGTCCCAGAACGCCATCTCCAGCCGGATCGAGGTGCAGTGGCCGTCGATCCGCAAGGAACGGGTCTGGGATTCATAGTCGCGTTGGGGTTGGTGCGCGAAGAGATGGCACATGGCGTCCTCCCGTCCTGTTGCCGTTTTTTCACGATGCTACACCGCTGCCCGGCACCCCACAATCAGGACGGCAGGCGGAAGTCGCATCATCCCGGTTGCGCGATTTTCTCGAAGGTCCAATGTCTTCAATGTGATAGGCATCCCTCTTCCCCAGGCCGCCACACGGCTGTTGCCCAACGCATGCTTTTGACGCAACACCGCTTAAGATAACGCCGTTCCGCGAATCCAAGATTCGAGCCCATGCCCGTCCGTCAACTGCCAGAGCAGATCGTCAACCGCATCGCCGCCGGCGAGGTGGTCGAGCGCCCGGCGAGCGTGGTCAAGGAACTGGTCGAGAACGCGATCGACGCCGGCGCCAGCCGGATCGACGTCTTCACCGATGGCGGCGGGCGGCGCCGGATCGGCATCACCGACGACGGCGGCGGGATGACGGCTAAAGATCTCGCGCTCGCGGTCGAGCGCCATGCCACCTCCAAGCTCGACGACGAGGACTTGCTCCAGATCCGCACGCTTGGGTTCCGCGGCGAGGCGCTGCCCTCTATCGGCTCGGTGGCACGTCTCTCGATCACCACGCGGCATGCCAGCGAGCCGCATGCCTGGGCGCTGTCCGTCGAGGGCGGCGAGAAGTCGGAAATCATGCCGGCGGCGCTGGCGCATGGCACCCGCGTTGAGGTTGGCGACCTCTTCTACGCCACACCGGCTCGGCTGAAGTTCTTGAAGACCGACCGCACCGAGGCGGAGGCAATCCGCGAGGTTGTCAGGCGCCTTGCGATGGCGCGGCCGGACGTCGCCTTCACGCTCGCAGGCGAAGAGCGCGCG
>NZ_JALBHA010000415.1:0-5857 GCF_023006445.1 Bradyrhizobium sp. SHOUNA76 | reverse complement strand
GGGCAGGAGCGAACTCGGCTTCCAGCGCCAGGTTGACGAGATCGCCCGTCACCGCGCTGTGGTCGGGCGCCTGCGCCTTCATGTCGGCGACCAGCGCGTCGAGCACCTCGCGGCGCTGGTACTTGTGGCGGTTGCGCGTCCAGTTGACATAGCCGAGCACGCGCTTGCCGGCGAGCTCGATCAGCCGCGGCTTCGGCAAGGGCGGCAGATGCGGATCGGACAGATGGGCGAGTGTGAAGGGGGCCAGCGTGTTGGGAGTCATGGCGCGCGATTGCCTCGCTATTGCTCCACTGTAATGGCAAGGTCCCAGGCAACGTGCAAGCGGGGCCGGGACAGCGGCCTCATGGGAGCCTGATGGAAGATCGTCTGAACAGCGTCCGCAGGAAATTCGAGCCGCTGCTGCGGCGAATCTTCCACGCCTATTTCCTCGTCGTCCGCGGCATGACGCTCGGCGTCCGCGCCGTGGTGCTGGATGCCGAGAACCGGGTGTTCCTGGTCCGGCACAGCTACGTCAGCGGCTGGTACCTCCCCGGCGGCGGCGTCGACCATGGCGAGACCATGGAGCAGGCGATGCGGCGCGAGCTCAAGGAGGAGGGTGATATCGACCTCACCGGAGCAGCCGCGCTGCACGGCATCTTCCTCAACAGCCACGTCTCCCGCCGCGACCACGTCGCGGTCTATGTGGTCAGGCAGTTCAGGCAGGAGCGCCTGCCCGAGCCCAACCGCGAGATCGTCGAATGCCGGTTCTTTCCGATCACGGCGCTGCCCGAGGGCACCACGCCTGGCACGCGGCTGCGGATCGCGGAAGTGCTGGACGGCCGGCCCTTGATTGCGACGTGGCGCTGAGGGCGGCCTGTGCTAGTAAGCAGCCCGAAAAGGCCGCCACGGACGCCGGATGAAGATCGCCAAATTCGCCTTCGGTCTGATCTGCTTCGCGATCCTCGCCAGCAACATCGCCACGATGTCGCGCTGGACCGAGGCGCGCGGGGTCTATGACGACATCTGCTATCTCCGGCAGGCGCACCTATTCCAGCGCCTCGGCATCGGTGGGCTCAACACCAATGCCGCGCTCGATTACGATGGTTATGCCAAAGGCAAGTGGAAGGAAATTTCGTACGCCGAGTGGGAGGAACCGACCCGCTGGCCGTGCCACAACCCGATGCCGGGCGGCAAGCTCGTCATACAATATCCGCCGGGCACCGGATTCCTGCTGGCGCTGTTTCCGGAAGGCCATCAGGTGGTGCCGCTTTACATTGCCGCAAACCTGATCGTTTGGGGCCTCGCGCTATCAGGCATCTTCATGGCGCGCACGCTTCTGTCGACCGTGGCCGCGGGCCTGTTCGGCGCGCTGGCAATCTACCTCATGGTCAACCCGGCGAAGGCGAGCTATTCGATCGCGCCGACCATGGCGCTGTGCGCCGTCGCGGGATTTCTGACCGCGCTGTGGCTGACGAGGCACAAGCGCAGGGTGCTGCTGCTTGCACTGATTGGCCTTCTGCTGGGGGCGTCCGTCAGTTTCAGATTGCCGAACGCGCTGCTGATGGCCGGTTATTGCCTGTTCCTGGCGATTGCGTTCCTGCGGTCGCGGACGCTCGCGGATTTCGTGGAGGGCCTCGGCTTCGGTGTTGGTGCGCTCGTCGGCGTGACGCCGACATTGATTGCCCAGGCCGTCAACGCCGGCAGCCCGCTGGCGACCACCTATGGCAGCGCCGACGTGGTCGCGCCGGCCTTCGATCTCGCCGTGCTCGGCCAGTATCTGCACGACATGCAGTTCGTGCTGATCGTCCTGGCGATCGGCTCTACGGCCTGGCTCTTGCGGGTGGGCGAGGGAAGCGTGCGGCAGGCGGCGTTCGTCGTCGCCGGCAATCTCGTCGTCAACCTCGTCTTCTTCCTGAGCCATCCGATCTTCACGCCCTATTACATTGTGCCGATCGCGATGCTGTCGCTGTGGAGCGTCTCGTTCGCGTGGCTGATGCAGCCGGAACAGGCACGGCAGGCCGCGCCGCTCCGGCGCGAGCCGGCAAGCCTCGGAGTGCCGTCGCGATGACCTCAACGCAACTTCGCATCGCGGTGCTGGTGCCCTGCTACAATGAGGAAGCGGCGGTCGCGACCGTCATTGCCGATATCCGCAAGGCGCTGCCTTCGGCCGAGGTCTACGTCTACGACAACAATTCGCGCGACCGTACCGCGGCGGTCGCGCGCGAAGCGGGCGCGATCGTGCGCAGCGAGCGGCGGCAGGGCAAGGGCCACGTCGTGCGTCGCATGTTCGCCGACGTCGAGGCCGACATCTATGTGCTGGTCGATGGCGATGCCACCTACGATGCGGCGAGCGCGCCGCGCATGATCGACAGGCTGCTCGATGATCATCTCGACATGGTGGTCGGTCTTCGCGTCGATCAGGTCCAGGCCGCCTACCGGCTCGGCCACCGCACCGGCAACCGTATGCTGACGGGCTTTCTGGCGTCGACCTTCGGTCACACGTTCAAGGACATCCTGTCCGGCTACCGCGTGTTCTCACGCCGCTTCGTCAAATCCTTCCCGGTCCTCTCGGGCGGCTTCGAGATCGAGACGGAGCTCGCGGTCTATGCGCTGGAGTTGTCGCTGCCGGTCGCCGAGATCGAGACCCCCTATTACGCGCGCCCCGAAGGCTCGTTCTCGAAGCTCAACACCTGGCGCGACGGGTTTCGCATCTTCGGCACCATGCTGAAGCTCTACCGTTCGGAGCGGCCGTTGCGCTTCTTCACGGTGATTGGAGCCGTGCTGGCGCTGGCCTCGGTGATCCTCGCGATCCCGATCGTGATCACCTTCATCGAGACCGGCCTCGTGCCGCGCCTGCCCACCGCGGTGCTGTCGATGGGCTTGATGATCATGGCCCTGCTCTCGGTGTCGTCGGGGCTCGTGCTCGACACGGTGACGCGAGGGCGGCGGGAAATGAAAATGCTGGCCTACCTGTCCCAACCGACGTTGAAAAGGAGCTGAACGCCGTCGCTGCCCGATGGACCGCGCTGCGTTCAGGTGCTATCCCGCGAATTGACATGACCGATCTCTCACTGACCATCCTTCCCGAGGCCGCCGGCGACGCCCAGTCGATCGAGCGCCTGCATGAGCGCACCTTCGGTCCCGGCCGCTTCGTGCTCAGCGCCTACCGGATTCGCGAGCACGTCGACCATCTGCTCGAATTGTCCTTCACCGCCCGCATCGGAACGCTGCTGGTCGGCTCCGTCAGGCAATTGCCGGTGCTGGTCGGCGAGACGCCGGCGCTGCTGCTGGGGCCGCTCACGGTCGAGCCGCCGTTCCGCGGCCGCGGTGTCGGCCGTCTGTTGATGGAGCGCGCGCTCAAGGACGCAAAGGCGAAAGGCCACCGTCTCGTGCTGCTGGTCGGCGACGAGCCCTATTACAGCCGTGTTGGCTTCAAGCCGGTCCCGAAGGGCCGCGTCACCATGCCGGGCCCTGTCGACGCCGCCCGCATCCTGGTGTTCGAGCTCGTCGACGGCGCCTTCGAGGGCGTGTCGGGCCCGGTCGGCCCGGACTGGAGCAAGGCGCGGGCAGGGTAGGGATATATCTCCGGGCTACGACGATCTCTTGGAGTCACGACCATGCAGGTGCGACCCGCCGACCCCGCCGAGATCGATCACCTCGCGCAGGTGTGGCACGACGCCTGGCACGGCTCGCACGCCTTGCTCGCACCGCCCGAGCTTGTCCGCCTCCGCACGTTGCCGAACTTTCGCGACCGGCTCGCGGCCATGCTCGACACCATCAATGTCGTTGGCCCGGTCGGCGCGCCCTCGGGTTTCTGCGCGATCAAGTCTGACGAATTGTATCAGCTCTTCGTGTCGCAGGCTGCCCACGGGAGGGGGGGCGCTGCCGCACTGATCGCGGACGCCGAGAAACGCCTCGCGGCGCGGGGTGTCGAATTGGCGTGGCTCGCATGCGCGGTCGGCAACATGCGTGCCGCACGATTCTACGAAAAGAGCGGCTGGGACAACGTCGGCACCTTCGTCATGATGTCGGAGACGTCGATTGGGCCTTTTCCCGTCGATCAATGGCGTTTCGAGAAGCGGCTCGCGCGCTCGGCGTGAGTCCGCAGCCCCGATTTCGCTGCGCTCCATCCGGGCTACGGCCCACCGCTGAACGGGCGTATGTCGGGGCCCTAAAGGCCCCGACCGCATTCCGCCTCAGAACTTGAAGTTTGCGAATGCCCGCACCCCGATGCCGGGCATCAAGACCTCGTCCTTGTTGTAGGACACAGAGTTGCGGATGTTCTCGTTGAGGAGGTTGTTGCCGACGATGCCGGCCATCATCTCGCGTGCGCCGAACCAGTTGCGGTCGAGCTTGGTCTTGTAGCTGACCTCTGCCTTCAGCAGATTGTAGCCTGCCGTCGGCGTCTCCGCGATCGCCGCGACGTTGTTCTGCGCGAAGGCGTGCAGGAGGTTCACGCGCATCAGCCAGTTGTCGTCGCGCCAGAACACGCCGCCGCCCATGCGCATCGGGGGAATGCGCGGCACGTTGGTGCCGTCGCTGAAGGTGGCGCGGACGAAGTCGAGCTGGTTCTCGATGCCCCAGATGCCGCCCTGGAATGCGCCAACGTCGAGCTGCGACTGGAATTCGCCGCCGCGGAAGTTGGCATTGCGCTGCGAGTAGACGGCCTGGTTCAGCTCCGCGCCCGGCGTGCCGCAGGATGCAAAGTCGTCGTCGCAGGACACGCCGGTGAGGCGGCGATAGATGAAATTGTCGAAATGCGTGTAGTAGACCGTCGCCTCGAAGCGGAACGGCCCCGTCGCCCTGCGCACGCCGAGTTCGACCGACTTCGCGGTCTCGATGGTGAGGTTCGGATTGCCGATGTCGAACGTCGCCGTCGCATCATGCCCACCACGCGAAAACAGCTCGGCCGCCTTCGGTGCGCGCTCGACATATTGCGCGGTGATGCTGCCGACCATGCCGCCCGGCAGGTCCTGCAACAGGCCGATGCTGCCGCTCTTCGGCGTGAACGACGGATTGCGCGCGATCGCTGCCTGCGGCGTGCCGTCGGGCAAATAATCGGCCGGGAAGTCCGGTGTCGTGCCGTGCAGCTCGACGTGCTCGATGCGGCCGGCGACCTGCGCCCGCGTCGCCGCCGTGAACTTGAACTCGTTGAAGGCGTAGCCGGCAACGCGCGTGCTGTTGTTGGGGTCCCACAGGCCGTTGAACAACGTGCCGGGATTGTCCGGGCTCGGCGCGCTCAATTCCTGGTGGCCGACCTGGAAGCCCAGCGCCGTCGTCACCTCGGCGAAGCGCGCGTTGAACGGCATCAGCTGCACCTCGGTGCGGATCTCCTGCTCCTTGTTGGTGAAGGTCTGGCGTATGCCGTCGCTGTTGAGGTCGGCGGGATCGGCAAGGCCGATCTCGTTGTGGCGGTAGTCGGTCGCGCCGGCCCAGAAGCGGACGGCGTCGATCGCGGCAGCATCAGGATGGTACTCGCCCTTGACGTTGATCTTGGTCTGGTGGCCGTCGATCCGCGTGTGGTGGTCGGCGCCGTCGATGCCGGGGATGTGGTAGAGCGAGTCGTTCTGCGTGATCGACGCGCCGATATAGCCGCCCTGGAAGAAGTAGGAGCCGCCGATCGAGGCGCCGTCCGAACGTGTCGCCGAGTTCGGCTGGCGGCCGTTCACGGGCCGCGACTGATCGTTCAGATACGGATAGCTCGGGATGGAATAGTCGGAGGTCGTGCGGCCATAGGCGTCGGCGTGGAATGCAAAGTTGCCTCCGCCGGTGTCGAGCAGCACACCACTTTCGACGCCGCGGTCGGCCGAGCTGAACGCGGTGCGGGTCTCGGCGGTGACGCAGGGCGAGGTCGCGGCGCTCGCGAGCGGGGCCTTGG
>NZ_JALBHA010000414.1:0-5863 GCF_023006445.1 Bradyrhizobium sp. SHOUNA76 | reverse complement strand
CGGCTCTCACGCTGGGTGCGCGGGGCGGGACGCTCTTTGCGCGTCGAGATGCGCAGCCGCTTGACGCGGCGCGGATCGGCATCGAGCACCTCGACCTCGTAATTGCCGGGGCCCGAGATCACCTCGCCGCGCACCGGCAGGCGCCCGACGAAGCTGACGAGATAGCCGCCCAGCGTCTCCACCTCCTCGCCGGCTTCGCCGGTGACGAAATCCTCGCCGATCACCGAGCGGACGTCGTCGAGGCTGGCGCGAGCGTCGGCGATGAAGGCGTTGTCGGGCAGGCGCACGATCGAGGGCGGCTCGTCGCTGTCGTGCTCGTCGTCGATCTCGCCGACGATCTGCTCGACGATGTCCTCGATCGAGACCAGCCCGTCGCTGCCGCCATATTCGTCGACCACCAGCGCCAGATGGATGCGCGTGGCCTGCATCTGCGCGAGCAGGTCGATCGCCCGCATCGACGGCGGCACGTAGAGCAGCTTGCGGATGATGCGCGCATCCTCGAGCGGCAGCGCGAGATCGACGGCGCGGAGGTCGAGCCCGGCCGGGAGCGCCTTCTTGCGCTTGGTCTTGGTGGCTTCCGACACGCGGGCACGCGCGGTCATGAAGGCGAGCAGGTCGCGGATGTGGACGATGCCCACGGGATCGTCGAGCGTTTCGTTGTAGACCACGAGGCGCGAATGGCCGGCGCTTTCGAAGCGGTCCATCAACTCGCCGAGCGGGATGTCGCGCTTCACTGCGATGATGTCGGCGCGATGGACCATGACGTCGGCGATGCGGCGCTCGTGCAGTCCGAGGATGTTGCGCAGCATGGTGCGCTCGACCGCGGAGAAGCCGGAGTCGCCAGGCGTCGTCGCATCGAGCACGACCTGGAGGTCGTCGCGCACCGATCCCGCCTTCCAGCCGAACAGCGTCCGGATGGCGCGCAGCAGCCATCCTTCCGCAGTCGGGCGCATCACTTCGCCTTGCGTCACCACGGCGGGAAGATTGGCCGTGTGGCGCGGGTTGTCCTGGATCGGGTCGGAATCCGGCATCTCAGTGCGTCCCTGCGCGCTCTGCATAGGGATCGGGAATTCCAAGGTGAGCCAGGATCTGCGTCTCCAGCGCTTCCATCTCCTCGGCGTCGCCTTCGTTCTCGTGGTCGTAGCCGATCAGGTGAAGGAAGCCGTGCACGGCGAGATGGCTCAAATGGTGGTCGAACGGCTTTTGTTCCTCGTCCGCTTCGCGCCGCATGGTCTCGTAGGCGATCGCGATATCGCCGAGCATGCGCGGCGCATCACCCGGCTTCCACTCGCCCTCCGGCTGGAGCGCGGGAAACGACAGCACGTTGGTCGGCTTGTCGATGCCGCGCCAGTTGCTGTTGAGGGTGCGGATGCCGGCATCATCGGTCAGCATCACGGCCACTTCCGCGTCGGCAACGTCTTCGTCGACACTCTCGGCGGCGGCCGCAACCGCGCGCTGGATCACGGCTTCGGAATCGGGCTCGCTCTGCCAGCAATCGGCGACGACGAGGACCTCGGTCATGGGAAGGTTGGGATGGGACATTTTGTTGTCTGGGACGAAAAGGGCCCGTATCCGCGCCCTCTGGTCCGACTGTTGCCTCGTCAGGATTGGCCGGCGGCCGGCCGCTGCGGCGAACCTTCGTAGGCGGCGACGATCCGCGCCACGAGTTCGTGGCGGATCACGTCCTCGGCTTTGAAATGAACTTGAGCAATGCCCTCGACGCCGCCCAGGAGGCGGGTCGCTTCGGCCAGGCCCGAGGTCTGGCCGTTCGGCAGGTCGATCTGCGAGGGATCGCCGGTCACGATCATGCGGCTGTTCTCGCCGAGGCGCGTGAGGAACATCTTCATCTGCATCGACGTGGTGTTCTGCGCCTCGTCCAGGATGATTGCGGCGTTGGTGAGGGTGCGGCCGCGCATGAAGGCGAGCGGCGCGATCTCGATCTCGCCGGTCTGGAGCGCGCGCTCGACGATGCGCGCATCCATGAGGTCGTAGAGCGCGTCGTAGATCGGGCGGAGATAAGGATCGACCTTTTCGCGGAGATCGCCGGGCAGGAAGCCGAGCCGCTCGCCGGCTTCCACCGCCGGACGCGACAGGATGATCTTGTCGACCTCCTTGCGCTCGAATAGCTGCGCGGCGTGCGCAACCGCGAGCCAGGTCTTGCCGGTGCCGGCAGGGCCGATGCCGAACACCAGCTCGTGGCGCTTCAGCGCGCGGATGTAGGAGTCCTGGGCAGCGGTGCGGGCGCGCACCGGGCGCTTGCGCAGATTGATGCTGTCGAAGGCCGATTTGGCCGATTTGGCGTCGAACTCGAACAGCGAGCCCTGGGCAATGACGGCCCGGATCGCGCCTTCGACCTCGCCCTGGTCGAGATCCTGTCCCTTCACGGCCTGCGCGTAGAGCATCTCCAGCACGCGGCGTGCGGCGTCGCAGCCGTCGCGCGTGCCGCCGATCGTGATGTGATTGCCCTTGGAATCGACGACGACCCCGAGCCGCCGCTCGATCTGCGCGAGATGCTGGCCGTAGGGGCCGACCAGCGCCGAAGCGGCGCGGTTGTCGTCGAAGTCGATGACGACCTGGGTCTCGGGCGGAACTTGCATGTCGCGGTCAAATTTGCGGCTGGGAGCGATAGAAGACGAATCCGATGCGCTTTTTGGCAAGGGTTCAGGCTCCACTGGCTTGCGATAAAGCGGGCTCACGCGCGGTGCGTAGTGCGGCGAGCTCGCCGAGGAAACTGTAGCGCTCGAGGCTGTCGATCCTGACAGGCAGGATCTGTCCGATGATGTCGGGCGAGGCCATCACGTGAGCGGGCTGGAGGAATGCGGTGCGGCCGACGATCTGGCCGTCCTTGCGCGCCGGACGTTCGAACAGCACGTCGACCGTTGAGCCAATCGCAGCCTTGTTGAAGGCCGACTGCTGGCTGTCGATCAGTTCCTGGAGCCGCTCCAATCGCTGGTCCATCTCGGCGGGGGACACCGTCTCCTGCATGTCCGCGGCCGGCGTTCCCGGCCGGGCGGAGTATTTGAACGAATAAGCCGCAGCGTAGCCGATTTGCGTGACAAGCGCGAGGGTGGCGAGAAAATCTTGCTCGCTTTCCCCGGGGAAGCCGACGATGAAATCCGATGAAAAAGCAATGTCTTGGCGCGCGGCGCGGAAACGGTCGATGACCCGCCGATAATCATCGGCGGTATGTTTCCGGTTCATGGCCGCCAGAATGCGGTCCGAGCCCGATTGCACCGGCAGGTGCACGAACGGCATCAGGGCACCGAGATTGCGATGGGCTGCAATCAGGCTGTCGTCGACGTCGCGGGGATGGCTGGTCGAATAGCGCAGCCGCGCAATGCCGGGAATCGTCGCCAGATGCTCGAGCAGTCTGCCGAGCGGCCAGACTTTCCCGTCCGGTCCCTCGCCATGATAGGCGTTGACGTTCTGCCCAATCAGCGTGAGCTCGCGCACGCCGTTGTCGGCCAGCCGCTTCACGTCATCGACGATCTTCGCGACCGGGCGCGAGACTTCGGCGCCGCGCGTGTAGGGCACGACGCAGAAGGTGCAGAACTTGTCGCAACCTTCCTGCACCGTGACGAAAGCGGAAATGCCGCGCGCGCGGATCGCTGCGGGCTTGGGCTGGGCCAGGAAGCCGAACTTGTCCTCGGCCGGAAACTCGGTCTCGATCGCGCGGCCTTCGTCGCCGGCGCGCTTCAACAGCTCGGGCAGATGATGATAGCTCTGCGGTCCCACCACGACGTCCACGGCAGGCGCGCGACGCACGATTTCCTCGCCTTCAGCCTGCGCCACGCAGCCTGCAACCGCGATCTGCATGGTGCGGCCCCCGCGTGCAGCCTCGTCCTTGGCGACGCGCAGGCGGCCGAGCTCGGAATAGACCTTTTCCGAGGCCTTCTCGCGGATATGGCAGGTATTGAGGATGACGAGGTCGGCCTCCTCGGCACTGGCCGTCTCCACGAATCCTTCCGGAGCCAGCGTGTCCACCATGCGCTGGGCATCGTAGACGTTCATCTGGCAGCCATATGATTTGATGTGCAGCTTGCGCGGCGGCGTCATGGAACCCGGAATTGAGGTGGAGGACGGCCCTCAGATATAGGCTGGAGGCGCGAAAATCCAGCGAATGGAGGTATTTGGATCGTCATTCCGGGGCGCGCGTAGCGCGAACCCGGATTCTCGTGCCAAAACCCCTGGATTCCGGGTTCACGCGCTGTGGGCGTGCCCCGTAATGACGGCAATCAGCCGAAATCAGCCCGCCAAAGCGTCCGCCTCGACCCGCCGGACCAGCTCCGGCAGCTGATGCATGTCGGCAAAGAGCAGATCGGCGCCGGCCTCGCGCAGCGTCTCGGCATAGCCGTCGCGGCAATGGCTGCCCCCGTAAAAGCCGAATACGGTCATTCCCGCCGCCCGCGCGCCGGTAATCCCGGCCAGGCTGTCCTCGATCACGACGCAGCGCTGGGGCGGCACGCCCATCTCGTTCGCCGCGAACAGGAACAGGTCCGGTGCCGGCTTGCCGTTCGTCACCTGCGAGGCCGAGAAGATATTCGGCGTGAGGCGCTCGTAGAGCCCGGTGCTCCCCAGGCTGACGCGCATGCGCTGATGCGAGCCGCTCGAGGCGACGCAGACGCGTTGAGGCACCACATCGAGCACGTCATGAATGCCGCGGATCGCTTCGAGGTCGGCCTCGAACGAGCGAAACAGCTCGTCCTGCAACTCGCCGTGATAGGCTTCGGGCAACTTGCGGCCGAGCTCGGATTCGATCTCGAGATTGGCCTGCCGCGTCGAGCGGCCGAGGAAGCGCGCGAACACCTGCTCCGACGTGATCGGATATCCGTGCTTCGTCAGCACATCCGCATGCGCGCGACAGGAAATGACCTCGCTGTCCACGAGCACACCGTCGCAATCGAAGATGATGAGGTCGATGGGCACTCGACTAGGACGTCGGCTTGTCGTCGTCGAGCGGGACGCAATAGAGTTCGAGGCGGTGATCCACCAGCTTGTAGCCAAGCTTGCGAGCGATCTCGGCCTGGAGTTTCTCGATCTCTTCGGAGGTGAACTCGATCACCTTGCCGTCGCGCAGGTTGATGAGGTGGTCGTGATGGCTGTCGCGCATCTGCTCGTAGCGCGCGCGGCCCTCGCGGAAATCATGGCGTTCGATGATGCCGGCGTCCTCGAACAGCTTGACGGTACGGTACACGGTCGAGATCGAGATCTTGTCGTCGACGGCGACGCAGCGCCGGTACAGTTCCTCGACATCGGGATGATCGATCGCCTCCGCGAGCACGCGGGCGATGACGCGGCGCTGCTCGGTCATGCGCATGCCGGTGGCGGCACAGCGCGCCTCGATGCCGGACGCCTTGGATGCGGAAGAAGGTTTCAGTACGGTCATGGTTTGTCTGCCTGGCGGGGCGCTTTCTGCCACCGATGTTACGACAAGTCACGTCGCATCAGAAGGGCGTTCAATTGTTCCCCGTTCGGCTGCTTATAGTAGCGTTCGCGGCGCCCGACCACCATGAATCCGCACCCGTCGTAGAGCCGCCGCGCCGGCTGGTTGTTTTCCTCAACTTCGAGAAATATTGTGCGCACGCCGCGCCCTGCGAGGTGGCCGAGATGGGTCATCAGCAGCGCGCGGGAGAGGCCGCGGCCGCGATAGGCCTCGTCCACCGCGATCGAAAGGATTTCCGCCTCGTCCGCGCCGATCCGCGACACCGCGAATCCGATGGTCTTGCGCCCGAGGCGCAAGCGATGCACCAGCGTATTGCGCTCGCTGACCATGCTCTCGAATTCGCCTTCGCCCCAGCCGCGTGCGAAAGAGGCGCCATGAAGCTGCGCCAGCCGCGCGGCATCGCGCGCGGACGCAGGCTCG